>JANXOO010000454.1 GCA_025353525.1 Schlesneria sp.
GTTTCGCATCGGATGGCATCCGGTCGGTTCCGCGTGAATGGACGGACGTTCGGCGTGAAATCCAGCGAATCGGGACAGACGTGGGTCTCGGAAAAAAATGGACATCGTTGCGGCATATTCGATTTCTACAGCAACGAGGCGGCGCCGTGAAGGAAGTTGATAAGGCGTACGATCCGGAATCATACTTTCAATATGTGATTCGTTTTATTCAACAAGCATCAAAACATTCACTGTCGGATCGATTCGGCTCCGAATAACTGCGAATCAAGCCACGAAAGGAATCTCGTGACGGGTGTTACGGGTCAGATTCGATGCGAATATGTCGACGCAGTCCGTCAGAAACCTGTTTGTCACCGCAGTCAGCAGAGTAGTCGGCGAGTTGCTCCAGGATGTCGGGTTCGACCTGTTTTGCGTTGGGTGCATTTCTCAGGGCACGTCGCAATTCATTTCCTCGGGTGGCCAGTTCCCTTTGCGGCATGACTTCATCGAAACGCCGCTCTTGCTGAAACAGATCGGCCAGCATGTGCCGCGTCGTCCATTCCAGCGGATTCAACTCGATCGATCGGAGGTAGGCTGATTCCGACTCGGTGACCTGGTGGCGTTGAGCATGAACCCAACCCTTGAACCGCCAGAATCGGGGGTCGTCTTCGGCATCGACAGTGACATGGGCCAACAATTTGACGACGCTGGCAACGTCACCAAATTGAATGGACTGTCGAACGTTGTAAGCGAGCAACTCGGAATTGTGCGGGTATTTCGCCAACAGCTTTTCCATAACAGCACTTTTTTTCGACGCTGCAGCGCGAGTCGCCTGAGCCCCTTCGTAGTCGTCGAGTGAAACGCTGAAATCCAGTATTTCGGCAATGAAGATGGCCTCTCCCACTTCAAAAAGCTCGGATTCGGGGTTGCCCCGTAACCAGCGACCATTCAATTCAGCTCCGTTCGAGAACGCTAGAGAATCGACAAAGAACAGATAGACATAGGCCTCGATCGGTTCGTTCCCGGTGTCGATCGCCGATCGGATCTGACGGGTCAGCCGAGTTCGCTGCAGGGTGAATGTCAGGAAAAATATCAGCCGTTGCTGAGCGACGGTCGAGTCCGGATG
>JANXOO010000460.1 GCA_025353525.1 Schlesneria sp.
GCCGCGCCCCTTTCGGCGGAATGTGTTCGACAAGGGGTCACGTGTCGGGCACTGATTGACATCAACATCGGCATGAATCAAGCGGGAGTACGCCCCGGCCATGATGCTTTTCAGCTCGCTCGTGGAATCGAGCGGCTTCCAGGTCTCAGGCTCGCCGGAATCATGGGTTGCGAAGGCCATACAATGTCGATGACTTCAGCCGACGAAAAACGGAAAAGTATCGATGCCGCGATTGGAATTCTGGCGCATACGCGTGATGTCTTCACAAGAAATGGCATTTGCTGCGACATCGTGAGCGCCAGAGGTACATGCGCATTACGACATTCACTGTGTTGCGAACAGCTCACCGAAGTGCAGTCGGGAGGAGCAATTTTTGGAGATCCGTTTTATTCGACGATGCCGGATTCAGAGGGTTTTCTGCCCGCACTCACTGTGCTTTCGACAATCGTCAGCCGACCCGCATTCGATCGTGCCGTGATTGATGCTGGTCGTTCGGCCATTACCGCAGACTTTCACCCCCCGGTTGTCAAAGACTGGCCAGACGCAAAAATCGTCATGCACAGCGCCGAACACATCGTATTTAAACTCGGTCCTGTTTCACGAGAATTGCGGATCGGCGATCCGATTGAACTGATCGTCGGCGATTCTGATTTGACGACGATGCTTCACAATCAAATTCACTGTTTTCGCGAAGATCGCCTTGAAGCGATCTGGCCCCTTTTGACGCGTGGCAAACTGGTATGATTTGCTCATTGTAACCTTGATCTTTTTTTGATCACGTTTTTTCCCGGCGGTCACAGGAGTCAAACGAATGCGTTCAATCGGTCAGTCAGGTTTGACGGTCCCGCCATTAGGTTTTGGCGCTTTCAAAATCGGACGAAATCAGGGAGCGAAATACCCTGGGCCGTATGACTTGCCCGATACGGCAGCCGTATCGAGATTGCTCAATGCAGTACTCGATATCGGATGCTCGCTCATCGACACAGCTCCGGCATATGGGCTAAGTGAACAGCGGATTGGTGAAGCGATAGGGCATCGCCGCTCGGAGTTCGTATTGTCAACTAAAGTTGGGGAGACCTGGGCAGACGGTCAATCTCATTACGATTTCACTGCAGCGGGAGTCAGGAGGAGCCTTGAGCGAAGCCTGACGAACCTGAAGACAGACGTGCTGGACATTGTCTTTATTCATTCGAACGGCGAAGACCGTCAGATTCTGCTGGAAACCGATATAGTACCAATTTTGCATGAATACCGGTCGCGTGGAACAATTCGGGCGATTGGGCTTTCAGGCAAGACGATTGAGGGTGCCGAGCTGGCAATGATATGGGCCGATATTCTGATGATCGAATACCACCTGAACGACACCAGCCATGCACAAGTGATGGAACGAGCAGCCGCAGCAGGAGTTTCGATATTTATCAAGAAGGGTTTTTCGTCAGGTACGCTCGCTCCGGACGAATCGATCCGCTTCGTGCTCAGCAACTCAGCCGTCACCAGTCTTGTCGTGGGCGGACTGAATTTCGACCACTTCCGCGAGAACTGGATTGCTGCTCAAAAACAAAGTGCCCTCGACTCATGATTTGAAACTGGTGTCGCGACCGGATCGAGTGTCGATCATTTCAACATGACCAGTGCATTCGGAAACCCCGCGATCAGCAACTTCGGAACGGGACGCCGTTCGAATCGGGTCAGACGTGATGCTCAGTTTACCGGTTTTTCAAATGATTCGACGTATCACGAGGATTTTGTGTTACGTTTTTTTCGCTGAAACGCTTTCTTCAGCAATTCGTTCGCGCGTTCGGAATCGAACGGAACCGGCACGTATTCGATGCTGATTCGCTCAAGTGAATCTTCGATATCGCAGGTCGGTTTGGTCCCGGG
>JANXOO010000481.1 GCA_025353525.1 Schlesneria sp.
ATGAATGCCTACGTTGCTCCGAACGTCGCCTGGCTTGCCAGCTCTCTCCGCTCTCAGGCGCAGAACGACATTGGCCACGCTCCTCGGCATCGACGTCGTCTCATCCGTCGAGCGATGCGTGCTGCCTGCCAAGCGGTATGGCTGGCCATGCGATTTCAAAATGATTTGCCGCACGCTCTGCGCGAGGCAGCACTTATTCTGGCTCTTCGTGGAGGAATGTGGCCGATCCGCACGCTGTTGGATTTCAGCCTGTTGGTGGCCAGGCGCCAGGAAGCCACTTACGAGTATGCCCAATCCTTGAGTCTCCGCGGACGACTTGGAAGGGAGCTGGGGTGGAAGGACGCTGAACGCGAGATCGAGTTAGCAGCCACTCTCTTGAGCAACTTCAGTTTGGCTACCGAGGGCTGCAAACCCGCCGATCATGCTTCTCAACTTGCGACGATATCGCTCGTTGACCGATTTGACGTCGTCCTGCACGCCGGTCGCCAGATCGCGTCCGCGCTCAATCCCCAAACTGTTTTTTCCGAGGCATGCGCATCGGCGCGAAGACTGTTGCGAGGTGAACATTGCGAAGTGATCGAAGTTCCGTCTGAGGCAGATTTACTCGAACCAAACGCCCAGGAAACAACGGAACAATTCATACGACGACAACTGATGAAACGAGCGATGGAGTTCGGGCATGCGGTGACTCACGTCGAGGAATCGCAACCTCATCACGGCAAAGGCAAGCATTCTTCCGGTGCAGGTTCTTCGCTTTGTGCGCCAATTTTTGTTCGTGGCGTTGCAGTCGCGTTGCTGTACGTGACACACGAAAATGTTCGCGGCTTGTTCGGGGCCGACGAAGTACGATTGGCGGATTTCATCTCCGCGATTGCCGGTGCGGCGCTCGAAAACGCTGACGGCTTCGGTCGACTTCAACAGCTCAATTGCACTCTCGAACAACGCGTCGCCGAAAGAACGGCAGCTGCCGAAAAGCGGGCCGCCGAGATGGCTGTTTCAAACATCGAGCTTGAACGAATTGCAATTGAACTGCGCCAGGCAGAAGAGCAATTGCGTGTCGCGAAAGAGGCCGCCGAAGGCGCAAACCGTGCGAAGAGTCAGTTCCTGGCGACGATGAGTCACGAAATCCGCACTCCAATGAACGGCATCATCGGCATGACGGATCTGGCCTTAATGACGAACCCGACGGCTCAACAACAAAGCTACCTGACTGTCGTGAAACAATCGGCCGACGCATTGCTTCGCCTATTGAATGACATCCTCGATTTTTCCAAAATCGAAGCAGGACGCCTTGAATTGGAAATTGTCCCCTTCGACCTCAGGGAAACCGTCAGCGACGCCATCCGCATCCTTTCCGTGCGAAGTGCACAAAGTGGTCTCGAACTCATCTACCAGGTCGCCCCTGACGTGCCGCTGATTGTGAGTGGCGACGCGGGTCGGTTGCGGCAAATTATTGTCAACCTCGTCGGAAATGCGATCAAGTTTACTTCCGAAGGGGAAGTGATGATCGATTTGTGGGTTGAAGAACACCACGCAGACGAATTCATCCTCCATTTTGCGATTCGTGATACCGGAATTGGTATTACGTCGGAACAGCAACAACGGATCTTCGACGCATTCAGCCAGGCGGATCGTTCGATCACACGTCGCTTTGGCGGAACGGGCCTCGGCTTATCGATCTCGTCTGAACTGGTCCAATTGATGAACGGCAAAATCTGGGTCGAAAGCGAAATTGGTCAAGGTAGCACATTCCATTTCACTGCCTGTTAAGAAAACGCCAGTCCGTGATAAGTCTGGCAACATATCCCATGTAATAGAATCGAGAGGCGAATAATGAAAGTTGAAACAAACAAAGGCTTGGTTGATATTGAACAGTTGGATGTAAAAG
>JANXOO010001464.1 GCA_025353525.1 Schlesneria sp.
AACAGGTTCGCTTATTCCGGTGTATTTGTCGTAGAAGTCAGTGTGTAGCGCGCCACGCAAGCGGTTTCAATTGCGGGTCTTTCCGGTTGCATCGGGACGGTTGGAATCCATTCAACCCACAGTTCGACCTGTTCGACCGAAGAGTGAGGATCAGAAGAAGAATTCTCGCCCGGCAAATGTTTTGGTAAACCGAAACCATTTTCCGCGAAGAATCTGCAAATTGCACGTCGAAGCTCCGCTCCTTCCGCTCGCCGCTCTTTGTCCAGCATCAGCGATGCCTTTTGCATGTACACTTTCCACAAGAAATTGGTCCGATCGATTTGGCGGTCACCGTGCCTGGCTGTGACCGAATGACTGTCCCAGACCGTTGACGACGAACCGTCGCGATCAATGATCTGTACAGTGATGTGCGCATCGTACGCCGGAGGGTCAGGGGCGAACATATTCCAGCGTTGCACCGCTGCGGCGAATCTCCACGGCAGTGTGATCGGCGAATCCGGGATACGCCAGTCCTTCGGTGCGAATGTCATGTTCCAGTTCTGCTGCGCGAATCCTGACAGCAAATAAATCGCGATGATTTCGAGTCCCCAGGCTCGCCTGGCCACTCGCCGCGGGATGCTTTCCAGTTCATTACAGAGATCGGCTATCACGTTTACTCTCCCGGCGATTTGGGCAAGTCGCTCGAAATCACGACGAGACAAAAGCAGTGGTATCATCGCCAGCATCGTCAGAGAGAAGAGTCCCGTATTGACGGTCAATGCGATCCCGATGTGCAGGCTGGCAATACAGACCATGGCCAGGCGACGCAAGCAGGGTTGACCGAAAGGTGACAAAATCAGAATCGGGATCGCGTACTCGACCGATACCACGGTCCGACTCAACCCGGCCAGAACGGGCATCGGCAGTGATTCCAGAATCGTCGCACCTGGCAACCGATACGTCGTCAAGCCAAGGATACGAACGAGTGCCGATCCGTCGGACCACCAGGTCGGTCCCGACTTTTGCAACGCGGTTGCAAAGTAAACGATGCCCAGTTGCATCAACGTGCCGAACATCGCGAGTCTCGACGACTTGTCGGCCGCGCCGACAATGGCCTTCCGTCTCCTGCCGATGCGAGCGTCGACAGAGAAATGAGCAGCGGTTGGTAACAGGCAGGCCCAAAGGAGCATCGATCCGGTGAGTTCATCGGACCCGATCACGAGGTAGGGGTTCCGATGGCAAATTGTGCTGAACGCAAGAAGGCTCGACATCGTCGCGAGGCGGGTATTCCAACCGATTGTCATCGCCGTGTAACTGATTGCAGCCGTCGCGACGAACACTGAAAAACCCGAGTCGGACCGTTCCAGCCATGTCAGCAAACTCGGGAACTGCGGTATTGCGTTCGAGCTGGCAAGCAGTTCAGAGCGGATCACGCCTGAAGGCGAATAGAGATCAGCATACAGCCGCAAATGGCAAACTGCGTGGACGAATAGAAGCAGGCCGAGCGAGATTCTGAACAGCGACGCGGACCGTGGATCAATGGACCACAAATCAATCGACGCGTCGCAACGACGGGGTTGAGTGGTGAGTTGATTTCGGGTGGACATATATAAAGTGCTCGCGGTCCGGATTGAGGCTTCGTTGGTGAGTCCGCTTCCGCCTTCGAAGCGGACTACGGCCGTTACCAGGTGTCGCTGGATTTCTCAATGACCTCAAACCAGAACGCGCGTGGTATCGTTCGCGGCCAGGAATGGATGATTCTGTCAAAGGCGAAAGGCAGGAAAAAAGTTACCAATCGCTCGATCGCTGAAAAAGGGGGACAGGCACCAGGAAGCCTTGGAGCCAGTCCCCGTTTTTCAGCAAGCGGTCATTCATTTTCTGCCGGTCGCCTGAAAACGTGCTCATTCATGAGGTTGATGTGACTTTGGCGGTACTCCTGACTGACACGCAGAATCGTGCATCCGTTCAAAGTCACGATCTGTGCCGCTTTCGGAATATCGCGGTTCTGGCCGAAAACGTCTGAACGAACATTACCGGGACATATGAGTTCAGTTCAACGTGTTGACTCGAAGATGGCAACCGCGTGAGGCGACGTTCGCCTGAGTTCCGTCAACTTTCCTGTCGGTCGCCTTCATGTGTCATTCTCGACATGACGCCCGGTGAATCCGCTGGAGTTGTCGGCTCCTTGCTTACGGAAATGTCATCGAACGCTGGCCAGGACAAGGTATATGATTTCCATGACGAATGCGATTCGGATGTCTGCCCTGAGATCGGGATTCGACCGACATCGAGGTTCGTGCCAGAGCTGACACAAGCGTTTTTCCGGCATTTTTGGGGTCCCGAATGATTATCTGCAATGATTCGATTCAACGTCGCTCGAATGGAACTCGCCAGGAGCTGACGGAACTTCCACGCGCCGTTGATCAACCGCACGTGTATTTGCCGACGTGCGAACAAATCGCGGCAGAGTGTCAGCGGATACGCAATGAGTGGTCCAGAAACGAGCAGCATCGTCGACGGGCGGGTGCTACGAAATCCGATTACTCGGAACATGAACCCGAATGACTCTTGTGACGGGAGGCATCGGGGCGGTTTGATTGCTTTCGCGAACAATGTTGTTCGGTAATTCCCGGCGATCGTGCGTATTGCTATTCTCAATCAGCGATCGATTTTGTGTCGATGCCTGCATTCCTGAATTAATCAAGCACACCGCCACTATGGTCGAAGTTTCTGACTCCCGTCCGGATCGGGTGTTTTCCCGCAAGCTCCCCTTGTTGCTGGTGGTGGTCCTTGCTGGTGTCGCCTGGATTTGCACTGATAGGGCTTACCGTGGCCCGGGGCGCTCTGCAAAACCGACAGAGAGCAAATCAGCAATACCGGTTTTGGAGGACAACGCCGAAAAGATGCCGCCTCTGGACTTCTGGTTCGACGCCGTAACGTATCATTTGCCTGCCGACGCCACCTCCAGAAGCCGAATGACTCGGGCCGCCGATTGGCTTAAAGAGCACCTCATCGTCGTGCCTCACCAGAGCGCCGGGTGCAAAATGCACGTGATTGCCTGGAAAGATCCGACGCTTGAGCCATCTGATCCTCGTCTCATGGCCGGATACCTGATCACTGATTCGTTGTGGGCGGCGAAAGCACTTCGGGTTCACGATCCTCAAGTGGCGCAAGACATCGAAACGGGACTTTATTGTTGTGGATGGTACGGTAACGGATTGCAGGATGTGCTGTTTCATCGTCTCGACACGATTTTGCATCGACCGGCGGATGAGGACTTCGTTCATGGATATTCACTGGGTCGGTTTCCGATGGCCAATGGAAATACGGTCGATGTGCGTGTCTTTCGCCAGAAACGGGATGCCGATTTCAATGTGGGACACCCTCGGTTATTTGCCGAGCATGCCATCTACGAGGCGATGTACGATTTCTGGAATGGACGGACAGAACAGGCGCGACAGCGCGTGCTGAATGTCGTCGATGATCGCCGCTCATCCGATTCTGGTGATCGAATTTTCTGGGACCGTGATGCCGGTATACTTGTGGATTACGTCAATCTGGAAGACTGGATCGCGTTCCATCGGGGTGATCGGTCCGTTTGCCGCCATTCGACATTCAAGCTGGGTGTACTGCTGTACGCCATTCGGGTACTCGCCCTCGAAGAACGTCTTGAATCGTTGCTTCCAGGAATGCATCAGCGACTTTGGGACGCCCAACATGAGACCGGAGGGGTTGCGCACTTCGTTGATGTCGCGAAGAATGGAGCAATGGTTCGGGGAGCCGGTTCAACCGGCGAGGCGACCGCCATCGCGATTCTCGTGGAAAGCGTCGATGTCCAGCCAGCGGTCGTGAATGAATAGGTCGAAGAACTCGGCTCGCGGCCAGGAATGATATTCTTGTCAAAAACGGGTTCACAAATGAGCGTCACGAATCGGGATTTGTCTTCGCATAATGCTTCGGCACTCGATCGGTACCAGGGGGCCGATGTCTTCCACTTTTAGCGATCGACTTGTTCCGTACGATTCGACGTTTAAGGATTGTCAATAGTCGAAGTTGTCCTATGGTTGATATCGTCGATTCGGCAACGCGAAGCAGAATGATGTCGGGTATTCGAGGCAAGAATACCCGGCCGGAAATTGTCCTGCGCCATGGCTTGCACGGGCTCGGATTTCGATATCGGTTGCACGGCAAGTTACCGGGAAAGCCCGATCTGGTGTTCGCAAAATACCGTGCCGTGATTTTCGTTCATGGATGTTTCTGGCACAAACACGAATGCCATCTGTTCAAATGGCCGTCAACAAGACGGAAGTTCTGGCGGCAAAAGATCGAGGGAAATTGCCGTCGCGACATTGGGTCGTGTTCGAAACTCGCGGAAGAGGGCTGGCGAATTCTAACAGTCTGGGAATGTGCGTTCAAAGGGAGGTTTCGGTGGGATGAAGTAGAACTGGTAGCTGCCGCTGCGAACTGGCTGGTTTCTGAATCTGAAAATGCACAATTACAGGGGCATGACGACTGAGTGCCAGAGCCGCCGGTTCCTTCTGGATGCGGTTGATTTTCAGCATTTTGGGTAAGATCGGCGAAAAATGGCTGTTTGGAGTTACAAAACGGCAAACGAATGTTGACCGATTTGTGAGAATGGCTACAATCGGTACGTACGGAAGATTCGGAAGGTTCCGTACTCTCTGCTGATGCCGTTGTTAGCGAAGACTCGGCACAGTAGTGGTTGATTGGGCGATTTCAGGGATTTGGAATTCGCCTTCTTCCAGTTCGATACACCGCGGAAGATGGTCTCTCTCACGGACGGGAGATTGGCTTCCAGCCCCTGGGGAATCCGAGGGCGCGCCCCTGCAAAGGATGGAGGAGCAGCCGTATGAAAACCGTCTTTACCACTGGAGAAGCCGCAAAGATTTGCAAAGTCAGTCAGCAAACGATTATTCGTTGTTTTGACTCCGGGCAATTGCGGGGGTTTCGTGTACCAGGATCGCGTTTCCGCAGGATTCCTCGCGACATTCTGTACCGATTCATGAAAGAAAATGGCATTCCGACGGACGCTCTTGAGAGTGGTCGTCGCAAGGCGTTGATCGTTGATGACGACGAGGAACTGGTCGAATTGATTCGGGACGCGCTCGACGCCGATGGCCGATTTGAAGTTCGAATCGCCAATAACGGTTTCGATGCCGGAATGATGGTCAAAGAATACCGACCGGACATCATTGTTCTCGACGTGATGCTGCCGGATATCAACGGAAAAGAAGTTTGCCAGCGAGTCCGTATGGATTCCGCGTTGGATGGAACTCAAATCATTTGCATCAGCGGGATGGTTGAGCAGGACAAGATCGCCGAACTGAAAGCCTGTGGGGCCAACGAATTCATGCAAAAGCCTTTTGAGGTGGAATCGCTCGTTGATCGCATGTGCAAACTGCTGGATGTCGAACCTGTCGGAGCCTGAACCGGTTTAGTTGAACAGCGCCACTTTGACAACCGCGTACGCCGCAAAGTTCGTCGCGGACACGATTTACGGCGCAATTTTATCCAAGTTCTGTCGCGATCGTGATTTGCGTCGTAACCTGTTTCAGAGTAGTCGTTTAGCTGCTCTCAGAAATTGTGAAGCGGCGCTGTCCAATGAGACAATGCTGAATGGGGTATAATATAGAGTGAGGACGATGGACCACCATCGTCCTCACTTTTGTTTTTGCACGGATTTGATTTGCCCGGTTCAGGCTGCGATCAGGCGATCCTCAGGCCACAGCCGTTTTTGGGAAAAATATTGATTCTTCCGTCGGTACGAATGTTACCGAATCACGAGAGCGCGGAACGCCAATGTCAGATCTGCCCCCTGAAATGACGTCTGGTCACCGCGATGAACGCTTCTTCATTTTGCCCGATGTTGAAAAACTCGAAGCCCTGGCAGAATTCGCAGCAGGGGCTGGCCACGAAATCAATAATCCGTTGGCCACGATTATTGGGCGAGCCCAAATGCTCATCAAGGATGAAACTGATCCTCAA
>JANXOO010000509.1 GCA_025353525.1 Schlesneria sp.
AACTCAGTACCAAAACCACTCGATCCAAGAGTGGAGATCAGACGAGAAGAATAGCAGGCCGTCGCAATGGATTCATCGACAGCAAGCACCGTAAAATAAATGCAGCAAAACGGGATTGCACCCCAAATCGCGGTACTGGTAGGCGCGTCCTGCATTCGATTCTCCCTGATACCAGATCGCGCCTTTGATCCCGTAACCCAAGTGAGATTTAAGCACTCCATTGTAGATGTTGGCGGGACGATGGTTACCACCCATTGCACCTCGCAGCCCTTGAAGCTGCTTCTTCTGTTCGTCGGTCAGATCTTTTTCCTTGCCACCCAGATCCGCAAACGTGGCTTCCATCTGAGCCCATTGATCCATCATTGGCTTGTAAAGAGGATCGGCGTTGAGCAAATCGCGTCGAATCCACGCTTCGCAAGCAGACCCGCCCCACGCATTGTTCACCATTCCGACGGGAACCCCCAGAGTCTGGTGAAGCTGACGGGCGAAGAAGTATCCGACCGCCGAAAAATTTCCGGCCGTCTCGGGCGAACAGACCATCCATTTGTGGTTGTCGTGACTCCACTTCACTTCTTGCGTGCCAACCTGGGGGAAATTGATCATCCGAATCATCGGAAACTTTGCCGCAAGTCGCTCGATATCGGCATCGTTTGATGCATTGACCGACCACTGCATGTTCGACTGGCCCGAGCAAACCCAGACCTCGCCCACAAGCACGTCGGTGAATTTGATCTCGTTCTTTCCTTTAACCGACAATTCAAAAGGCCCGCCAACGGCGAGCGGATCGAGCATGACACTCCAGTTTCCATCTGCAGCGGCAGTCGCTTTCTGGTTTTGTCCATTGATTGAAACCGTAATTGCTTCCCCAGCTTCGGCAACACCCCAAACCTTGTTCTTTTGTCCCTGTTGCAGGACCATGTGATCGCCAAATACGTTAGGCAGTTTCACATCGGCATTCACCGTTGATGTTGACAGGACTGCCAGCAGCGTCGCCGCCAGCCAGCCCGTTCTGCGAAAAATTGTCGTCAAGCTATTGATGGCCATCGTGACTGCGACTCCTTCAGTGTTGTTGTTTCCCGTCGATGAACCCCGCGACCAAAGCCTCTCTTCGATCCGGGAGACGAAAGACGTACCGCGCCGTCGCATCGAAAACAACTGATCGACCCGGTATATTCTCGACCGTGTTAATTTTTGTACCGCTTCCGTCTCGTTCGTGCCTCGAGGATTTTTCGTCATGGTCGACTCTGTTTTTCCGGACAACAACCCGCTTTTGGCCACAACCGGATTGCCCGACTTCGCGGCAATTCGCGCTGAACATATCGTCCCGGCGATCAAACAGATCATCGAAAACGCCACGAAACGTCTGTCAGAGATCGAGCAGCAGTTGACGGCAACCTGGGATGGTTCGCTCGGACGACTGGAACAACTCGATCCGCCGTTTGAATATGGCTGGAAGCCGGTAGGGCACCTGTTCGGCGTATTGAACTCGGACGAACTGCGTACAGCCTATGAAACCGTGTTGCCGGAAGTCGTACAATTCGGGTTGCGAGCGAGCCAGAGCGAACCGATTTACCGGACGATCAAGCTGTTGCGCGAAAGTGCCGAATGGAAAACCCTGACTGAAGCCCAGCAACGAATCATCGTTGATCGCATCAAGGGTGCAGAACTTTCAGGAATAGGACTTGTCGGTGCCGATCGCGAACGTTTTAACGCGATCGAACAGGAGTTGTCTCAACTTTCGACCGAATTCTCTAACCACGTCCTTGATGCGACCAAAGCCTTCTCGCTCGACATTACCCAGACCACTGATGCTCAGGGGTGGCCAGCCACACTCAGGAATCTCGCGTCAAAATCCTGGAACACCGCTCACCCCGCCGCGACGAACAAGGCAACGGCGGCCGACGGTCCATGGCGCATGACGCTCGAACCACCACTGTTCGGCCCGTTCATGGAGCACTGCCGAAACAGCGTCTTGCGCGAACAACTCTATCGGGCCTATGTCACACGCGCTTCATCGGGCGATATGAACAACGACCCGCTGATTTCCCGGTTTCTTGCCTTGCGACAGGAGAAAGCCCACCTGCTTGGTTATCAGAACTTTGCCGAGGTCAGCCTTGCGAAAAAAATGGCTCCGGACGTCGCAACGATTCGCATGATGTTCGCCGATTTACGGACGGCGGCATGGGATGCCGCCGTCAAAGACCTCGAAGACATCAAGGGACTCAGGTCTTCACGAGGTGAGTCAGGCCCGTTGAATGTCTGGGATGTGGCGTACTGGGCCGAACGACTGCGCGAAGAACGGTATGCCTATACCGACGACGAACTGCGTCCGTATTTCCCGTTCGAAAAAGTTCTCGACGGCCTGTTTCTGCTGCTCGGACGGTTGTTCAATATCGAAATCCGACAACAGAAAGATGTTAGCGTATGGCACCCTGACGTCCGGTTCTATCGCGTTCACGATGCTGACGGAGCATTGATTGCCTCGTTTTATCTCGACCCCTATTCACGCCCGGAAAACAAACGCGGTGGTGCCTGGATGGACGACTGTCTTGGCCGCCGCAAATCGAGCACCGGCGTTCAGCTTCCTGTGGCACATCTGGTCTGCAACCAGACTCCTCCTCACGGAGACACACCGAGTCTGATGTCGTTCAGGGAAGTAGAAACGCTGTTTCACGAAATGGGACACGGATTACAGCACATGTTGACGAAGGTCGATTTCGCGGATGCCGCCGGGATCAACGGGATCGAATGGGACGCCGTCGAACTCCCCAGCCAGTTCATGGAGAACTGGTGTTATCACCGACCGACGTTGCTTGGTTTGACAGGCCATTATCAGACGGGCGAACCGCTACCGGAATCACTTTTTGAAAAGGTTCGCGCGGCCAGGAATTTCAGAGCGGGTTCGATGACATTGCGGCAACTGCTGTTCGGCATGACCGACATCGCGCTCCACTGTGATTTCGATCTGAATGGTTCCGAAACCGTTCACGAACTCAATCGCCGACTCAGCCAGCAGACGAGTGTCTTGCCGATGCTTCCTGAAGACAGATCGCTCTGTTCGTTCCAGCACATATTCAGCGGCGGATACGCGGCGGGATACTACAGTTACAAATGGGCCGAAATCCTGAGTGCCGACGCCTTCAGTGCGTTTGAAGAGGCGGGTCTTGATAACGTCGCGGCAATTCAGGAAACAGGTCGACGGTTTCGAGATACGGTACTGGCACTGGGCGGAAGTCGTCATCCGATGGATGTCTTTCGCACCTTTCGCGGTCGCGAACCTCAGGTCGACGCACTGCTGAGGCATACCGGCCTGGGACCGAAACCGGCCCTCTGAAAGCGTGCAAATACGAAAAAACGTAAAGTCGAAAGAGAAAGTTAACGACAGAGTCACAGAGGCACAGCGAACGCAAGCAAGGAAAGATGACTCCCCATAATTTGCCTTGTACGAACGAAGAAACGAGAAACCCAGGTCCGTCTCGGAGAACGCCCTCGCAACGTGCCGCTTCTCATTCC
>JANXOO010000512.1 GCA_025353525.1 Schlesneria sp.
GATCCGGAACGACCGGGAGCACCCGCGCGACTGCAAACGTCGGTTGTCTCGGGGCACAAGGCCGATCTGGGTTTGATGGTGATGGATGCCGACCCTTTGTTGATTGACGGAGTGCGTCAGGGGATTCGCGCGTCAAAACTGGGCGAAGTCTTTCAGCCGACGTATTCCTTCGTATCGATTACGGAAATCTCGGAGTACGTTCCAACGCTCGAACAATACGGTGAAAAACTGCGCCGTGATGAAGGGATGACGGACGCCGATCCGGCGTACGCTGCCAAACTGAACGCATACGGGCAGCGACTTCCGATGATGAATCGGCAGCGACTTTGTCCCGATTTTCCGAATTGGCCGGTGACCTGTTTCTATCCGATGAACAAGATTCGCCACCCGTCAGCAAACTGGTTCATGGAGCCATTCAGCAGTCGATCGTCGATGATGTCCGAACATGCAACGAGCGGTATCAAGTTTGCGGGCCGAGTCAGTCAATTGATCACGGCATCAACGGGCTTCGATGATTGGGAATGGGGTGTGACATTATGGGGGCGAAACCCGGCCTACATCAAAGAGATCGTTTACACGATGCGCTTCGATACGGCATCAGCCCGCTACGCCGAATTCGGCCCGTTTTACGTGAGCTACATCAAGACGCCCCTTGAAGCCCTCGAACATTTACAAATCTGACGCCAGAATTCAGCAATTCCCGATTAAAAACGACGAGAAGGATCTTGCCGCGACTGCGACCAGATCATTCCGTCGTTATTAATCGATGGTCTGCTTCGACGCCGCGAACAACTCCCGTGCTTCATGGCGAACGTAACCCCGTGTCTGCCAGATGACTCCAGTCCGCAGACTGCCTCGAATCCCTCGATCAACTCTTTGACCCGATGAAATCGTGTCAGGGTCGTTTCCCTCGAACGCTCATGGGGGTAGCACTCGACACATTCAATGGCCCTCTGTGTTTCACTCGCCTGACGCCCCCCCCAGTGCCCGTCGTAGGTTATGCTTCAGCATATCTCGCATCAAAAACCACGCCGCCACCGTTCACGCCTGGCCTGATGAAAACCTCCAGTGTCCGTGGTGATTCGTGTTGCTCAGTCGCAGCGGAAGCCCCTTGGACGAATTCACGAGAGCAGGTGAAAAGCCTCTGTGTGGGCAAGTATTCAAATTCGGAAGGGATTCACCACACACAGTGGTACAGAGAAGGCAGATAAAGAAATTTATTTCGCGCAAAATTTTGGACATGAATGAGGGAATGAGACAATTTGGCTTGATATTCTGACTCTGATTGCGACTCCGTTCCCGGATTGCTCGTTCTCTCTTTTCTTCTCTCCTTTTATCCTCTTTTTTTCTCTGTGTGTGATGAACGACTTCTCTTCACTGGACAGTAAGAAATCGTTCGCGACGGATCTTTCAGATGCTGTTTCTTTGATCGGGAGAGCGCAACAGTTCATCGGGCATTGCCATCTCCAGGTCGCCCCTCTTCCGGCATTTTCATCAGGCCAGTGTTTCACTGGTGATCGAATTGATGTCGACCCGACATCAATTGATCGCGTATCATTCGATCGCGGTTGACGCACTCAACAGCACATGCCTGACGCCTTTTGTCACTTGGCCCGAATCGGCGGACACGGTTTGTCTCGAACTTCCTTGAAACGGATCGTGGAAACATGGATGAACCCAGGGCGATCTTCAAAACCGTTCAAGTCAGGTTGCCAGCCGCTCACGCCGCTCCTGGAACTGATCGGCCACGACGCGGGCGATGGTTTCGACGGCTCTTTGTTCTCCTGGTGCTGATGTGTCTCGTCGGCTGGTTTGCTCCGACGATTGTCGCTCTCACGTCGCTCAGAAATCAGGTTCCCAGGCTGCTGTTTCCCCGGTTTCCCGGAACGATCACGTTAGGAGACACGTCACTCGGCTGGTTGTCTCCGGTCGTCATCAAGGATCTTCGGATGTCCGACGATGACGGGCAACCGATCCTTGAACTCTCGCAACTCACTTCGAGCGAAACACTGTGGGCGATGGTCACTCGCCCGCAGAATCTGGGCACATTCAAGCTCGTCCGGCCTGTCGCTCACGTCGTATTTCGCGACGATGGCTCAAATATTGAAGACCTGATCGCAAAACTCGTTCGCAAAGTCGTCTCCGACAAATCGGAGACGAGCATTGTGTTGGAAGTCGATGATGGCACGATCGAGCTTGACCAAAAGCACGCCAGTCAAACATCGTCACTGGAACAGGTGTCCATCCGGCTTGTTGTCAACAAGGGGGATGTCGACGAAGTTGATTTCGCAAATGGAAACCCGGTCTCCGCCGAAGCTGGAAAGTCGTCGACCGGCGAATGGCTGATCGCGCACTATGGAAGTCATGCTGACAACGATCCTTCATCCGCAACGGCCCCTGCGAAATATGCCGTAGTTCGCGCCTCGAACTGGAAGCTCGAACGGCTGAAATCCGTATTGCCCCGATTCTTGTCCAAAGCGGAAATCGGTGGCGAATTGAACGCCGACATCTCAATTGCACTCACCTTGCTGGCTGCCGGAATCGATTGGGACTGCAACGGAACTGTTTCGGTCGGAAACCTGCTGGTCGCAGGGTTAGACGCAATGAAACAGGACCGGTTTAATCTGGATCGGGTCGAGCTGTCTGGCCGCGCCGCCACGACGCTGGGCAGGATGGTCATGCACGACCTGAAGCTGACGACGGATATTGGCGGCGTGACGGCAACGGGTGACGTTCCGCTGAGCACACAGAAATCGATGACGGACCTGGTCCAATCGCTACTGAGCGATGAAGATTATCACATCGACGGGCGGATCGATTTGAAAAAACTGGCAGCACTTTTGCCTCAAACGCTCAGAATTCGAGAAGGAAGTAACATCACCGCCGGCGAAGTGAACGTTCAATTGGCAGGAGTGAACACCAACGGCGTTCGGCGATGGGCCGGACATGCAGAGATCGTCGGATTGACAGCACTCAATCAGGGAAAAACGATTTCGCTGGATACAACGGTTGTTACCCGAGTCATCGCGCACCGGGACCACGATGCCATTGCCATCGATCGGCTGGAGTGCAATTCCGACTTCTTGCATGTGACGGGCCGTGGAACACTCGACGATGCCAGTTTTACCGCCAACGGCGACCTGACGAAGTTGCTCGAGAATCTTTCGCGATTTGTTGATCCGGGTATCGAAAATCTTTCCGGTCGGATGAACGCCAGCGGCGAACTGAAAAGGATCGACGGAAGCAGGTTCGGACTGACATCGAAAGTCCATCTCGACAGTTTTTCCTACGCTGCGTCCGGAAAGAAGTTTGCAGGCACGGTCGATATCGCGAGCAAAATGGAGTCAGACTCCCGAGTTGTTGATGTCAGTTCCCTGACGGTGTCGATGCACAACTTTGAAGCGGACGCGCCGGGATGGGTGATACAGGAGCCCGATCTCAAAATCGATTCGACGATACAATGGGATTCGGTTGCTCGGAAGCTGACCTCACCCCGGTCGTCGATCGCTGGCACATCGCTGTCGGCAACTGTCGAAAATGCCGTATGTCAGTTTGACAATTCGGGCCGGGCGACGGTGACAGGGAACGCGTCGTACCAGGCAAGCCTGAAACAAATCTCACATTGGAAGAATCTGGCGATCGAGAGGCCGACGAATTATGTAATGGGAAACCTGACGGGAACGGCCACCGTTTCCAACCAAAACGGGATCTCTGCGGCCAAACTGGATGCGCAGGTCGAAAAATTTATGATCGTTGGACAGAATACATCGCCCGATGGCCAATTGACGTGGGTGGCACTCTTGAAAGAGCCGCTTTTGAAACTTGCGGCGACAGGAGCGTATGACGGAACAATCGACAAACTGACGATCGAAGCGTCGACCGTCGAAGTCGAAGGGCTTTCGGCCAGAGCCAAGGGTTCACTCGATGCCTGCTTTACAAATCGCCGGATCGACCTGACGGGGGAATTGGCCTGTGACTGGGATACATTGGTACAGCGAATCGGTGACGGATTGAAACAAAACGTCCAACTGAGTGGAAAAGACCATCGTCCCTTCTCGATCAAGGGATCACTCGCGAGTCTCTCGAACGCAACGGCATTGTCGGCGAAGGAGGGAGTGTCGAACGCCCCGTTTCCTTCTGTTCAGCGCCTGGTTTCCGCAATCAGGCCGATCAATGGCACTTCTGTAGCGACTGGGGGGTTCTCGGATTTGACCGGTCAGGCGGGCATTGGCTGGACCAGCGCCAATGTCTATGGAATTGTCGCCGGGCCAAGTGATGTCTCAATGCAACTTGCCGATGGGATTTGCCAGTTTGCGCCGCTTGATGTCTCCGTTAACGACGGGAAATTGCATGTCACTCCTGCCATCCACCTGGAACAGAATCCGTTTTTGATCGTGTTGCCTCAGGAAAAGGTGATTGACCAGATTCGGTTGTCACCCGAAATGTGCAGAGGCTGGTTGAAGTTTGTTGCTCCGTTGCTCGCCGACAGCACTCAGGTCGATGGCAAGATTTCGTTTGACATGAACGGAGCCTCGCTACCACTGTTGGCTCCGATGACCGGGCGT
>JANXOO010000516.1 GCA_025353525.1 Schlesneria sp.
GGGTCCGAGCCGTAATCAAGTCGACGAGCGAGGAAGTGAAAGTCGTCATCCGCCGTCGACGAGACCGTCAGATCGCGAGCGTCACCACGGACCATCCGCAGTGCATCAATCAGTCGGCGAAAGAATCCGTAAGCGTCGTGCAACGCGCGGTGATCAGACTCTGACAGCACGCCGACTTTACGCATCTCATCCATCGCGATCCGGGTATTGGTGACTCGCAATCCGGTGTGACGCGAGCCGTGAGTGATCTGCATCGACTGGACCAGGTACTCGATATCAACCAGACCTCCTGGGCTGAGTTTGGCGTTGAATTCCCCGGCACCGACGAGTTGGCTGACTTGCCGTTCCCGCATGGCTCGCAACGATGCGAAGTCAAACGGCGGTCCCTCGAACAGAAACCGGTCGCGCAGGGCGATCAGTCGCTCACCCAGCGCAGGGTCACCGGTGATCGGTCGCAGTTTGATCAAGGCCTGCCGCTCGTACGGCCAGGCGGCTCCGGTGGGATCGAAATACCGCTGGAATGCATCAAACGACACAGCCAACGGCCCCGATCGACCGTAAGGACGCAATCGCAAATCAATCCTGAAAATCCCTTCCTGAGGAGCGCGAATCGAATTCACACACGCTTCGACCAAACGTTGGTAGTACGTGGCATTAGAGATCGGGCGGCGGCCGTCCGTCATCCCGTCTTCATCATAAACAAACAATAATTCGATGTCAGAAGCAAAACCGAGTTCCCGGCCACCACATTTGCCCAACGCACACACGACCAGAGACGCCCGTTCACCGTCCGGACGTTTCGGGACGCCAAACTTCTCGTGAAAGTCCAGTTCGCTCAATTGCAGACTTGTAGAAACAATCACTTCAGCGACATCGGTCAATTCTTCGGCGAAGCGATCGAAGTCGGCGCAGCGTCCCAGAATGTGCCGCAAGTCGATGCGAAACATTTCGCGGTCCTTGAACGCATTCAATCGCTGACGACGTTCGGTCGGATCGACATTCGCCGCGAGTTCAATTGCCAGGTCTCGCCATAATAACGTCTTGGATTTGGCTTTTTCGATCCCGTCGATATCACTGAGCACCGGAAACAGGTTTGCATACTGCAACCGCAGGAAGTCCTCCCAAAGAAAATCACTGACACCGAGCACTTTGGCGAGTGCTTTCAGAACTTCAGGTCGTTCGAGTGACGACAGTTGTTCCGTCCAATCGGGCTGTTGAAAGAGCTCGCCGAGAAACGACCTGAAATGGAGCAACGCGGCTTCGGGATTGGGCGAGCCGGGAAGCAGGTGCGTGAAGTGTTTGATCAGAACAATCGCAGCCAGCAATTCCGTGCGTCGTCGTTCATCAAGGATTTTGCCTCGATGCCTGGCGTCTGTGATGTACAGTCGGTCGGCGGCATAGATCCCGTCTGAACAGATGATGACCCGTTCGATGGTGACTCCGCACAGCGCCAGCGCATTCGTCAATTCGTACAAAAACCCGATGGTATCCTCGCCCCGAATGTTCAGCACCGTAAACCGCTCGTGAGCATCATTGTCGAGGCTCACTTCCAAAGGAGAAGGCTTTGACACCGCGTCGGGGGCACCGTCAAGAGCTTCGGCAACACGCGACGCCAGTTGCCCCTGAGCCTCGTCGCCGCGACCCGTCTGTGCGAGTAGCACCAATTCAGTCAGATCAGCTTCGTATCGATTCCAGACTTCCGACATCACAGCGTCGACTGACGATCTGACGGTAAAACAATCGACGAATTCGCGAACGGTATCACGCTTCTTGCCGCTACCGATCGCATGTTCGCCCGTTGACACGAAGCCGTCGGCGATATCGAACCCGTAGACGAACAGCAGGCCGCAGATTAAAGATAATTCGCCAGGCCAATCGATCCCCAGAACGCGAAGTCGCCACGCTCCGTCAGCCAGAGGAGCTGCCAGAACCCGAACTGGCAACTCCGAATTCAGCGATTTGAGAATCGGCAGATGCTCACGACGTTCTGTGTCCGTAAATGCCGATTCGTACGTTATCTCAACAGGCGTTATCGGGGACGGTTTTGCAAGCAGCAAATCATTGGTTCTTGCGGTGGACGTTCCGACGATTTCCGTTTGAACTGAATCGACGGCCTCGGCATTCGCCGCCATATATTTGTCGTAGACGGCCCGGATCGCATGGCAGTGCTTGATGTAATGAACCAGCAGGTGTTCGCCATCACGAAAATCGAGCCGACGCGCGAGCGCTGTCATTTCCTGCGGATCTGCGGGAAGTGAGTGTTCTTGCCTGTTGTGCAGCAATTGCAGCGAGTGCTCGATCGTTCGCAGGAACACATATCCGTCGGTCAAACAGCGATATTCATCGGCGTGGATCAGATCGAAATCAGCCAATCGAACGAGGGCGTCGAGTGTATTGGCAGATCGAATTTGAGAAACTCGCTCGCCGTGAATCAATTGGAGCGATTGCACGACAAATTCAATATCGCGAATTGAGCCGTTTCCCGATTTCACTTCTCCGAATGCACGCCCCCGTTGTTCGAGCCGGGATTCAATCTTGTTCTTCGCAGTGCGAATGCTGAGGCGAACTTCGTCAGTCGCCTGTCCGACAATCAAAGGGATCGCTTCGCGCAGCAGGTTCCGCCCAACGGAAAAATCTCCCGCCACGACACGGCCTTTCAGCAATGCCTGCTTTTCCCACAGTTCGGCCCGGGTTCGCAAATAGTCAAGATACACCGGGACGCGAACAACCAGTTCTCCCGCTCTGCCCCACGGGCGCAGCCGCATATCGACACGATACAAGAACCCTTCGCCTGTCGCGTCCTGCAACGCTTTAATCAACCGTTGTGCGAGTGTTACTATCTCCGCATCGCGACCTGCGTTCGATTGCCCCTTCGGCGCAGCATTTTTTTCGACGGCCGCCGGATGGTTTAACAGAAAGATCAGATCGATATCAGAACTGTAATTCAGTTCTTCCCCACCCAGTTTCCCCAGAGCAAGGATCGAAAATCCTTTCGACTCGATCTTCAGTTCGGCGGACACCAGCCTCAGGCAAGCTTCGATCAGTCCGTCGGCAAGCAGACTGAGTTGCACGGTCGCCGCGCGAAAATCGACAAGCCCGAAGGCATCGCAGACCCCGATTCGCAATAACTCGGATCTTTGATATCGCCGAAGCGCATCGAGTTTGTCGGCGAGTATTGTTTCAGATCGCGTCGCATCGACGGCAGCCTCAATAAATTCTTCACGAGTCTTCAGGTCGGCCAGCAACCGATGCTGGATCAATTGGCGTAACGCACCAGGATTACGCAGCAGAGTTTCCGTCAGATATCGACTGCCGGCGAATAATTTCACCAGCATCTCGATGGCGCGCGGGTTTTCGATCAGGAATCGATAGAGCTCGGTTCGATCCGAAGATCTTTGCACAAATCGCTCGAAATCAACGAGCAACTCATCGACACCAGCCATATCCGCCAGCGAATGTAACAGCCGCGACAGGCATTCGGGGGATGTCTCGGGCTCTGTCAATGCAGTCAATCGGTCGACAGCTCGGGCCGGATCTCGAAATCCCATCGCAACCAGTCGTTCCATGAGCGTGTTTCGCGTGGAACCGTCTCCCGACACCAGCGATTGTAAAAGAGTTCTCATGCGCCCCACCGTACCAAAACTGCGTGTATCGCGTGAAGTCCTTTTGCATGGCGGTTGATTTCGGGCAAGGTTGATTCCGGACACGGTTGATTTCGGACTCCTCGCCATACAGTTGTTTTGTTATTCTCACACGAACATTCAGGCGA
>JANXOO010001469.1 GCA_025353525.1 Schlesneria sp.
TCTTTTATCAATCGGCAAAAAATGCGCCTAGATGAATTTCAAAAAACAGATTGACTGTTTCGGCTGACGTGCAGTCATGTGACGGGACCGTCGACGATTGATACGATGGGAACGACGGGCTGGATCACTGTCGTGACTTCAATCAAGCGGCGCGAGTTCTGCGCGAAGGACAGGGTGATCCGAGGCACGGTTGTCGACCAGTCTGGCAGAAACCGTCCTGAGCCCGCGAGTGAAAATCCAGTCGATGTTCCCTTCGGGCAATACCTGTTCTGTATTATCATGAAGAGGACTTCGAACTCCTGACGTGTTTATCAGTTTGTCGATCATCGAGTCAGACATTGTTGTATTCAGGTCACCCATCAGGACGCACGGAGGCTGCAAGCCGAGAAAGAGTTCAATCACGGATTCAAGCTGAGCCAGCCGGTCCTGCTCGCGATCGATATGGACGGCGATAATCCTCACATCGACACCCTGCATTTCCGCCGTTGCAAGAATGGCATTTCGATAGGCCTTGCCTCGGGTGTTCACCAAAGGAATCCGGATGGCAGATCGAACCGGGATTCGGTACGTCAATCCGTTACCGAAATGATCTGTCCACCACCTGCGTTCTGACGGAGCAAAGAGCCATGACAATTTGTTCGCGTTCGCAATCGCGGCGGCCTGATTCGGAGTATTTTCCCCCGACGAGGCTCGCACTTCATAAAGCCCTGAAACATCGACATCTGTCAGAAGTTCAGCGATCCGTGACACGTTTCGCACTCCGTCCGTCCCTTTGCCGCCATGGATGTTGAAGCTCGCCACCTTCAAGGTTTGAGGCCGACTTCGCTCAATGGCAACGTTGGGGCTCATCATGATTGGTCGAGTGGCGTCCGCTGCTTTTCGGTCGGCTCCATCCCAAACGATCAGGCCGACCAACGCTGCGAAAATGCCGGCGGCCACGAATCGCCATCGCGATTTCTTTTGCCGCATGACAACATTCCTGGCTTCGCCCCCTGTCGCAACACGTTCCGGAATCCCCCTCTCCATATCATCACCCCTTGAGTGCATTATCCATTGCGGTTCTCTGTTTCATGCCAGTCGCCTTAGCCGACCGGCAGAATACCAGTCGCTGAAAAAGGGTGACAGGCACCAGGAAGACACCCGGCGCGCCGGGGCCCCCGTTTTTCAGCCGGTGGATTTTCCACCGCCGGTCGACTTATTCGTCGACTCAATATAAAAATCCTGACCGATGCGGTTCATGTGTCGGATTTAACGGACGTACTGGTTGTGATCGATTTGCGGTCGATTTGGTAGGCAAAACCGGCTCGATGATCGGGTTGCATCGCGTCAACACTCTGTGTTTACCGCTTGAATCAGCATCTGTGGCGTAATTTTCACACACTCTGGTGCATCAAAACTACATTCCCTGTCGTGCCATAAAAACCGAAGCTAGGTTTCCATGACGCAGAGTTTTGTCTCTGAACTATCTTTGAATTGGATCAAGATTTAACGTTTCTGCGAAGACAGGGTCACGCCTGAATTCCATGCGGCAATTCGTGAAAGGTTCCTGAACATCGTGAGTGCTATTGACCACCTTCCGGCAATTGAAATCGATGCAATCCGTGAAATTTTTGCCTTGCACGGTCGACTCAGTGTCGATGTCCGCGGAATCGACATTGAAAGCGACCTTTACAATCTGGGGCTCACTTCGCTGGCCACCGTCGGAATCATGCTCGCTCTGGAGGATCGATTCGATATCGAGTTTCCGGAGTCGATGCTCAGCCGCAAGACATTCAAAAGCTTGGCTACGATTGCCGAAGCAGTCTCGAGCCTGACCCAATAGACATCGTTCCTTTCCCCGAACAAATGCGGAACGCCATGAAGACACTCGTCAATCCGGTCGCCGCCGAACCGACGCCCGATTTCGCGGAACTCGTACTGCAAGTCCATTCGATCGGCAAGAATGCACTGGCGCCGCACGCCGATTTGGTCGATCGCGATGCGCGTTTTCCTGCTGAGGCATTCTCTGCTTTACGTGAGGCAAAACTGCTAAGTGCGTATGTTCCGTGCGAATACGGCGGAATGGGACTCAACCTGCTGCAAACAGCGGAAGTGTGCGAAGTTCTCGGACAGTATTGTGGCTCGTCTGCGATGATTTACGCGATGCACTGCATTCAGGTTGCGTGCGTTGTCCATCATGCTCGCGAGTCCGATTACTTTCAGGACTATCTGCGACAACTCGTCGATAACCAGTTACTGATGGCTTCGGCGACGACCGAAGTCGGAACTGGTGGCGACCTGTTGTCGAGCGTTTGTGCCGTCGAAACCGACGGAAGCCGTTTCAAACTTGAAAAAAAGGCCCCGGTGATTTCTTACGGCGAAGAAGCCGATGATATCCTGGTGACCTGCCGACGGTCTGCCGCATCGCCGGCCAGCGACCAGGTCCATGTGATGGTTCGCCGCGGCGACTTCACGGCAGTTCCACTGTCAACGTGGGATACGATGGGTTTTCGAGGGACATGCAGTTCCGGTTTTACGCTGACCGCTGAAGGCGAAACACAGCAGATACTGCCCACGTCATTCAGCGAAATCCTGACAGTCACAATGCATCCTTACTCCCATATTGTCTGGGGATCGCTGTGGTCGGGGATCGCGATGGATGCCGTCAATCGCGCCAGGGCCTTCGTGCGGGCCGAGGCGCGCAAGACGCCCGGCGAGACTCCGATCTCTGCCGTTCGATTGGCGGAAGTTGACCAGGTCCTTCAAGAGATGCGGCACAATGTCAAGAGTCTGGCTCGCGAATATCAGGACTTGCTCGATATGAATTGCCGGGATGCGTTCAAGGGATTCGGATTCTCGATTCGCACCAACAATCTGAAGGTCTCGTGCTCGCAGCGCATCGTCGAAATTGTCGGCAAAGCACTGTTAATTTGCGGGATTTCAGGGTATCG
Source organism: Schlesneria sp. (assembly GCA_025353525.1). Lineage (GTDB taxonomy): Bacteria > Planctomycetota > Planctomycetia > Planctomycetales > Planctomycetaceae > Schlesneria. The sequence continues at coordinate 2,931 of JANXOO010001469.1, forward strand.
AAACGATTCCAGATTCAGTCTTTCAAGACATCTGCGAGATTCCTACGGTGCGGCACTGATGGTCAACAACGACCGCATCACGAAACTGAATGCCACGATGTTGATGGTTCATAAAGAGAGTTGATCGGGATGACCTGGGGGGAACCGCCGTATTGGCCAACGGGTTCGGGAACAG
>JANXOO010000578.1 GCA_025353525.1 Schlesneria sp.
CCAGATGATCGCTATCACACTTCACGACACCAGCGAGTGTCGGGAAGACGCAGTCGTCGAGTTCCATGTGAATCCCGTCGAGCGCACCCATGACAGGCGGAACTTCGATCAGGTGCAAAATCACAGGTCGATGTGCTCCGAAAATCTGGCCAGAAGCCAACCGGAACAGTGACGCATATCCAATCTGTCCGGCAGCACCGGTAACAGCAACGCGAATCGGGGCGATGGCGGTCATAAAACTCTGACTCCTGAATCAGTACGAGTTTCGTTCGTCGGGAACTGATGAAACGAGCTTGTTACTCATCCAGCCACCAGTCCGCCGGAACACTGCGATCACCGCAGCATCGGGAGCGTATCGACTCGACGGCACATCGGCAACCGATCGAAATTCCGAATTCGGTTTTCAATCGTTGTCTTTGAGAGCCCGTCTGATTACCTGACGCGGGCCTTAAATGTGACGACACCGCCTGACTTGCCAAGGAGCGGTTCATCCATTTCCCAGACCAGAATCTGGCTTCCTTCGCCGTTGTCTTGCAAAACCAGTCGACCGGCTCGATCCGATGTTGCACTGTCATCAACATATTGCAGTCGAGGAGTCAGATTATCCACGATACGGATGTGGTGGACTTCGCGAGTTCCAAGGTTATCGTACCGAATCGTGAATTCGATGATGTCCCCGGTCGATGCCGTCGACTTGTCTGTCAGTTTGACAATCCGCAGATTTTCAACCGTTTCTTTTTCGTCGATTGCCGTAATGACGGCCGTTGACTGCACGAAGTTGCCTTCCAGTGCCATATCTGTCTTGGCCGAAATGACCGGATATTCTTCGCGAGTCCACGCGGCGGCGGCGCGTAATCCCAGGTTCAACCGCGCGGTATCGGCATCGTCAAGTCGTCCGAATCTGACGAACGACATCGACTGATAGATGTTTAACAGCTTGTCATGAGCAGACGGGCTGCGCAATGCTGATACAACGCCCTGGAAGGCGTCTGTTTCCAGCCCGCTGGCTCGCGATCGAACTGCCATCCGGCCAGTCATATCGCGTTTCACGCTGTTGGACGCTTTCAGACGGGAATGAACGGCACTCGACACAGTCGAATGACCCAGGCCCGCCACTTCGTCCGTAGACGATTCTTCCTGCGAACTGCTGACGGTACGGACGGACGAGAATCGCGGCGCGTAGATACAGACCCGGTTTGTCGGTTTCATCCG
>JANXOO010000607.1 GCA_025353525.1 Schlesneria sp.
GGGACCCCGGCGCGCCGGGGGTCTTCCTGGTGCCAGTCCCCGCTTTTCATCGCCCCGAGTCCGTCATCGCTGCCAGCACCGAAATATATCGAGCATCAGAAATGTCTACAGTGCAAGAAATGACAACCGAAACATTGGATCGACCGGAATACGGCGCTGACGATTTTAACTATCGGCCGATGCCTCCACTGGTTCCCGTCAGCATGGCGTTCGTTTGCCTCTCGATGTTGGCGGGCCTGTCGGATTTGCTGCTGATCGTACCGCTCGTCGGCATCGTGCTCGCATTCATCAGCTATTACCAGATTTCGCGATCGCAAGGACAGCTCAGCGGTGGCCTGTTGGCGATTGCAAACCTCGTCCTGTTGCTGCTGATGTTTTTGGCGTTCGGTGCCTTGCACTTCCATAGCTACGCCACCGAAGTACCCGAAGACTTCATCCGCAAGAATTTTACCAGGGACATTTCGGAAAAGGGAATTCAGGTAACCAATCAAGGAATCGGAATTCACCCGGATGTGGCAAAACTTGCCGACCAGCCGATCTATCTGAAGGGGTACATGTTTCCGTTCAGGGAAACACAGGGTCTGAAAACTTTCGTCCTCTGCAAGGACTCGGGAGAATGCTGCTTCGGCGGCCAGCCCAAACCGACCGATATGATTCTGATCAACATGCAAGATGGCAAAACGGTGAACTATCACGAAAAGCAATTGATCGGAGTCGCCGGTACATTTCGAATCGAACCGACGTTTGACGAAAGCGGCTTGCGGCCCATCTATCAGTTGGACTGCAAGCACTTCGCCCCCGCAAAAACCTGGTACTAGTCCACAACTTTGCCGTAACGGATCTTGCGGTAAGCCCGAAATTCAGAAAGCCACAGTGGTCAACCGTTGAATCTGTTACGATGAAAAAGCGCCCTTCGCGTACACTTGCGTCGGGCGAATGCGGTAGCCGATTTGAGCAAGCCATCGGAAATGTTACTCGGGCAAGGGTTTGCCGCACCGAATGAATCGCAAGGATGAATCGATGAGATCACGGTCCATTGAACTGCAAATGCGTTGGCCACCAGTCGTCATGTTGCTGGCGACAGCAGTGATCGGTTGCGGTGCCGCCGATTTGAAGGGGTATCGGCCGGCAAGCGAAAAGACGGCAGGCAATCCCGATTCAATGCGAGCCGACAACCATTCCGCTCTATCGATTGAAACGACTCAGAAAACGCCCGCCGAAACAACGGCCATGCCGCGGGTGTCGGAGGCCGATTCAACAGAACTGGTCCCGGTATCGGCACTTGTGCCTGTCAATGTCGTTCAGGACGTTCGAGGTTTGATGAATGCTCCTGGAAGCAAACCCCGGGAAACGGAAAACACGGCAAGTGAAAACGGAACAGCAACCGGATTCATCAGTACGGCTCAACCCGATCAGGCAACATCCTCAGCCGTCGAATCTGCGACTGCATCCAAAGTCGCCGCCACAGGTCCGAATCATGTTGAAGTTCTGATCAAGGAAAAGAAGTTTCAGACAGATTCCAAAACGGGCGCATTGCGAGTCTCGTTCGACGACCTGGATTTGCTCAAAGTACTGAATATGGAACCGGTCACCGATAATGCTGTCAAACTGATGCCCGCCTGGTTGAAGGGTCTGGAAGGAAAGTCCATTCGCATTCGCGGCTTCATGTATCCGACGTACGAGACCGAAGGGATCGAGCGATTCGTACTGGCACGCGACAATCAGATCTGTTGCTTCGGTCGCGATCCAAAAATTTATGACCTGGTACAGATCGATATCAAGGCCGGAAAAACGACGAACTACATCCCGGCAACACGATCCTTCGACGTCATTGGCAAACTCAGAATGGAATTGCTCGCCGAAGACGGAAAACCGTACGGACTCTATGTCCTCGAAGACGCAACAGTCATCGACCGCTGACCGCTCATTTTTCCATGCACCTCACGTTTTACGAAGGGACTCCGGAGCGCAGGAAATAAATCATCGACCAAATGCGGTCACTCTCGCCCCGGTCGATGACTTCAAGCGGTTTGAGTCCATCGAAAGCACTGTTGGGCGTCATCAGCCAGGTACCGGGCGATTCCTTCCTGATGACTTCCAAAAGAGCGTTGGTGAGACGTCGGATTTAATAGTGAATATGGAATCAAACGCAGTCTGTGAAACAAGAACGCGCTGCAGTAATCCATTGATGACGTTTACAGTGCGTTCGCGGATGTCCCGAAGCCGCGAATGATTGACGGTTGTCCGTGTTGCATCAACGATATAGAGGTCGACACGCTTCTGACAACGCCGCTGCGTGCAATCAGCCAGG
>JANXOO010000609.1 GCA_025353525.1 Schlesneria sp.
GATCTCTTCGTCCGTCATCTCGAGCATGATTTCAGACTTGTCGGTCGGTCCCATCTCAGCGTGAATCTGTTTGCGTCCGAATCCTTCGATCCAGTCTTTACGAGCCTGTTCCCATGCCGCTCGCGTCGCTTCACCAAAGCGTCCGTCCTTTTGCATCGATTGCGCATAGTCGAACTGACATCGAGCGGGATGGGCCAAAAACAAACTGCGGTCAAGAATGTGTTGTGGGTGTGCCGCTTCGCGAATTGTCGCGTCTTCATACCAATCCTTGGCGACCAGGAAATTATCGCGTCCGTCGCGATTGATCGCAGGATCAGAACCGCCCTTGAACGCGGGGTCGGGATCATTGACGAAGTATTTGCGGTAGTCGACCGCTTCGTCCGCAAAACCGATCTTGTGCTGCAGAATCTTGCCTGTGAGGTAATATAATTCCGTCGAGCGCCGGTTGCGTTCGACGCCCCGTTGCAGAAATTTCGCGCCTTGTTTCACCCAATAGTAGCGGTCGGGAACGGCATCCCATTCGGCCGAAGTGTTGTACGCAAGATTGTGACCGTTGAAGTCCCACACCTTCTGAAAGTGGGGCTGAAGCCTTACGATCGATTCGGTCGTGGCCTGCATTTCGGCCCAACGCTTCATGTCTTTCTGGGTGTCGAGTTCTATCCACAGCATGTTAACGGCGACGCCGCGCATGCCGAGCAGGACCAGATTCATCGCGGCACTCGACGCATCGACGTTACCGAGATCGGTTTCGCCCAGTTCATATTCGGTTCGCAACTGCGACAGCTTGCCGCCAGCCCCTTTCTTGCCGTCGGAAGGGAGGCTTAACCAGATGATCGGAATCAGCAGGACAACGATACCGATCAGGTAGACCAGCTTGCGTTGTTGGGATGTCAGATTGTTCATTTGGACTCCAGTTCGCGAATTCGAAGCGCGAAATATCCCAGCATGACACAGGGGACAATAAAGGCCGATGTCACCAGAAGACTCGGAAGAAGAGAAGTATTCCACGGAACGTCGAAGCCGTTCGCGACGAATTCCGGCATGTTGAAGTATTGCAGTCGCGGGATTGTGTGCGTACACAACCACAGGAAGTTATTCAGCATCCAGTCGATGAATTTGACGACGCTGAACGCCGGATTTGCCGGCAATTCCTGGGAGGGTCCAATTTGCATTACCAGGCGATAGAGCGATTCCAGGAAGCCACCCCCCTCGACCTGACCCATCACGATCGCATCCATGAACCCGTGTGCACTTTTGCCGGAAAGTATGTAGATGACGAACGTCAATATGGTTGCAATTGGCCCTTTCACCATCGTACTGGCGGCAACGCCGATCATCGAAACCAGCAGAACCGTCAATCCGATACCAAAAACGGCTTTGAAGAAACCGACGTAAAACGGACGATCGGGCATCCGTACGAACAAATCGGGACGAGCCATCCCGATGTACTGTTCCCGGTCGATACAGGCAACTTCGACGTAAAGGCATCCGTCCTTGCTGACGAAATCCTTGATGATATCGCGTTGAGTGCCGTCGACTGTGACTTTACGATTGATTTTGTCGAGTTTGCTGCGGAACTCATTCACAGGTTGCGGGTCGGTTGTGTATGACAGGTTGGTGTCGATGTTGAACAACTTGATGTCGTAAAACAGCGACCGGGTCATATCCCCTTTGTAACTTCGAAATGCAGAAAAAGAATTCTCGAGATTCAGATTGCCTTCGGCGTCGAGCATCGATTCGTTGAACTGCCAGAACTTCCACTGGGCCCGGGCTTTTGTGGCACCTTCGATATAACCGCGAAAACCCCAGATATCACCGACATTCAGTCCTGCACCCTCTTCGCCGTTACGGTCGAGAAAACGCATTCCGCCGTACACGGGGACGCGGCATGTCAGCAGCCCCTGCGATTCTGCCGGGATCTGACGCACGATCCAGATATATCCGACACTCGCCATACCGACCAGAACGACGATACCGATCATCGAAATACCGATCATGCGACCGAGTACGATTTCGATTCGCCTGGCAGGCTTGGTCACGACGGTATGAATCGATCGCAATCGGATATCTTCAGGAATTCCGAAACAGCACAAAATCAGGACAACGGGCAGTGTTAGCCAGCTGATTGCCGTCAGAACGAAGCTGATATAAACCTTGACCTGGTCGGGCTTGATTTCTTTCGTATCGCCCATGAACCAGCCCGCGAACATAAACAGCAAACCGAAAACGACAAAGACCGCCAGTGCTTTGCGGCGGTATGCTTCGGTAAACGTCAGTCGCGTCAGAGCCCAGATTCGTCGCGGCGACAGGTGCAACACGTCGTTGGCGATTCCGCCAAGTTCTTCCGCGAAAACAACAATGCCTCGAACGCCGCGGATCGCAAGCAGATTCAACAATGAAACCATCAGCACAACAGCGGTCAGGCTGCCGGCAATGATGAACCAGTTGCGAATCGAGAAAAGCGGGTTCAGCAGATTTTGAATCGGATCGAAATACATAAGGCAGACCGTTGCTTATAAGAAAAAAACCGGAAATGCAACAGCGACACAGTCGGACATTATCTGGCGCTCCCGGCGACCGGGGAATTCGCCACGCGAGATCAACGGGTGATTGGCGCCAGCCGATCACCCACATCTCGGCCAACCGACCGGATCATGGAATCATCAAGTGACATTGCGATGTCCGGGACGCTCGCGGCTTTCCTCAACAGTTTTGAGGAACAAATCTTCGAGGTTCGCTGTCGGTTGATCGACGTTCAGCAGGTTGGCTCCGTGCTTCTTAAGCACGTCCCGAATGTCTTTCACTGCAGCATCGCTCAGTTTCGAGCTGCGAATCTGCGTTTCGTCCTGTTCCTTCAGCAATTCGTCGACGCGTCCCATCACTTTCAGTTCGCCACCGTAAAGAATCGCAATACGGTCGCAAACATCCTGAACGTCACCCAGCAAGTGGCTGCACATCAGAACCGTCTTGCCCTGCTTCTTCAAATCGAGAATCAGGTCTTTCATATCGCGATTACCGAGCGGATCGAGGCCGCTGGTCGGTTCGTCGAGCATGACCAGGTCAGGGTCATTGATCAGAGCCTGAGCGACACCAATTCGTCGCGTCATCCCTTTGGAGTACTCTTTCAATTGTCGCTTGCGGGCCTGAGGGGCCAATTTGACCAGATCGAGCAACTTTTCGGACCGCTCTTTGCGCTCGGCGGCGGTCATATTGAAGAGGCGGCCGTAAAAATCGAGCGTTTCGTAGGCGTTCAGAAAACGGTACAGATAGGATTCTTCGGGCAGATACCCGATCCGTTCGTTCTTGCTGACATCCGCCGCTGATTTGCCAAGGATTGTGATCTCCCCTTCGGTCGGGAAGAGCAACCCGAGCAACAGCTTGAGCGTCGTTGTTTTGCCGGATCCGTTGGGACCCAGCAATCCGAAGACTTCGCCTTTGCGAATGTCGAGGCTGAGTG
>JANXOO010000613.1 GCA_025353525.1 Schlesneria sp.
CGTTATTCTTTGGTGCGGTTTTGCTTCCATCGTTACTGCAACAGATCAGGACGGTCGCGGCGTCAAGGCACTCACTGCGTCAAAATCCCGGAAAGCAACATCAACAAAATCGCTTGAATCGTTGCTCAAATCGCCATCAGAACTGCTTTGGGAAAAGGGGTTGGGAGCGATCACTTCCGAATCGCTCGATGACGACGCTGTAGTCGATTTAATCTGCAGGTTCGTCGAAAGGGAATCGAAATCCGATCGCTTTACTCCGTCACTTGTGCAAGCCATAAAATTCCTTGCCGAGGCAAAGCAGCCCAAAGCAGGAGTTCTACTCGGCGAATTACTTGAGTCAAAAGATTTTTGCGTTGTGATGGCGGCGGCGGACATCATTTCACTGACGCGAGATCCCGGCTTTCTCGAATCACTCATGAAACTTGCCGAGCATCGCGAATTCTCGCAAAGATACGGCTTTCGGCGTTGTGTCATGGACGCGGTCGCTCGCTACCGCAACAAGGAATCGGTCGACTTCCTGGTCGGGCGACTCGGTCAATCCGATGGGCAACTCAAGTACGAAATGGCGACAAGCTTGCAGCGTTCGACTGGTCAGAACTTTGGAGGCAAGGCAAACGACTGGCAAGAGTGGTGGAAGTCCAATCGTGATAATTTCGTTTTTGCATCTCGAGCCGAGACCACAGAGTCGGTCGCTTTGAAGGAACCACTGAAATCGATTCCGTGGGACGAACCTCGGCCCAATTTTTATGGCATGACCATTTACGCCAAACGGGTTGTCTTCGTGGTCGACCGATCGGGAAGCATGAGTACCTCGGTCGATGGTGAGACGCGACTGCAACGGGCTCAGAAGGAACTCCAAAAGGCCATCAAAGCGCTGTCCGTCCAGGACTTTTTCAACATTGTTTCATTCGATGACCGTATGGAAGTGTTTCAGACGAAACTCGTGACGGCCAGTGAAGAAAACAAAAAAGACGGGATACGATTCGCCTACGGCCTTGATCCACGCGGTGCCACAGCTTGTTACGAACCCCTGAAAATGGGATTGGCCGCGAGCAACGATCTGGAACTGATCCTCTTTCTGTCGGATGGAGAACCGACGGCAGGCGCTCTGGTCGATCCCTCGGCAATCGTCATGGCCGTTTCAAACCATAACCTGACTCAACGAACAACGATCAATACTTTGGGTATCGATGCTCGCGACAAGCACGAAGTTTTTCTGAAAAATCTTGCTGAAAAGAATTACG
>JANXOO010000614.1 GCA_025353525.1 Schlesneria sp.
AATCTCAGCAACACACGAGGGAGACTCAGGCCGATCCACATCGCTGCCGTAGAACAACGCAGCGACTGCCAATATTCTTGAATGCCCTCATCCAGCGGGGGCCATTCAGAAGGATCCGGAAATTCGACGAGCGAAGCGATGCCGAGCAAGCTGCTGTGGGCCGCCGCGATCAGTGGAGTCTGAATTTTGGCTGATGTGGCCGCAAGTGCGCCCAGTAATTCAATGTCGCTTCGGCAGGCGGTGACACTCAAGTCGGCCGCGATCAGCGACCATTGTGAGTTCCCTGACAACTGGCCGGAATCGCCCGTCAGTCGGCGGTACAGGCTCCACTGCTGCAATTGGCTGTTGTCGACCGGCACGTCAGATAAAAGCTCGTCGCGACTGATATCGAGTAATTCAATTTTAATCTCACGGTCGTTGTCGAGGCTTGAAATCAGTCCACGTAACGAACGCCAAGTGGCTTCCAGCCTCTGAAACAAGGGGGCATGCAAGACATCACGCAACCGGTCACTTAACGCCCGATCGACGGTACTGACATAGTCGTCACGGCGTGGATCGGCAGCGAGTACGACGTATGGCGCAGCAACGTTCCGGATCAATTCCTGAATATCAAACGAAGCCGGGTTTGCGAGTCGATCGGCTGTTGCCGCTGAATCGCTTGCAGATTGCTGCTCCAGAATTCCCCACAAAGCCGTCGCATCATCGACTGTCGGTGGGGGCACAGACGCGGCTGGTATGTTGTCCGGTTTGTCAGCAGGCATCAGGATCGCCGCTGTCCCCTGCCTCAATTGCGAGGCCGCTTGTTCATACGTTGCCGGATCGAGCAACCGCTTTCGCAGTTCGAGAAGGCTCCGAATTCGGGAGTGATTCCTTGCGAGCCCTTCAGGGCGAAAGTCGTCAAGGGTGTGGAATACAATGGATTCACCAGGTGACTCGGCCCCGTTCTCGCCTGTTTGCACCCGTGGCGCAAAACGGCGCAGAACATCATCGAAGTTGTCGATGTCGACTCGTACGACAGGACGTTGCCCCAGCGGCAATCTCGGACGGGAATCCGTTGCGGTCCAAGCTCCCGAAAAATCGCCAAGGATCAGAATCCGCAACGGGGCTTCCTCGTCCAAAGGTGCCGACTGCTGAGAACCAGAGCGACCAAACGTGAATCCGAATTTCATCCGCGATGACATCTTTAGCATTCCTTTCCGGGAATCGCATTTGTCAGATATGGCGAGTGTGTAAACTACCCGATTCTCGTTCCCGAGCGGAGCGACAGGCGATCTTTCTCAGAACGAATCCGACTGGCGCGGCCGTGACGAGTGAATTCCGAAATTGCCTGGACCATCAAGTGAATTGAGGTATGGCGTATATCGGGACGTAGTGAAACCGACACCCCGGCTCGGCTGTAGTCTGATACCTGGTGCGTCGACGGTGACGCTGGTCCGGTGTTGTTTGAAGCATCAACAGGTAGAATCCTGTGACGCGATTATCGGGATATGTGGCTCGTGCCATTTGATTGACGGGACTCGGACATCAGACCGCAGTCCGTACATCATAGCGAGCCTGGAATCTGACCGCGGGCGGGCAAATTTCGCGTCATTCGCGTCATTCGGTCGAATCGGTTGACAGACATTCAGAAAGATTATTGATGGATTTGCAGCTTGAAAACAAAGTGATTCTGGTCACCGGTGGTGCCAAAGGAATCGGGTTGGGAGTCGCCGAGGTGCTGGCTGCCGAAGGCGCGATCCCTGTCATCATCGGTCGAAACGCGGAGGATAATCTGAATGGTGTGCGACAGATTGAGGCGTCAGGGCGTCGTGCGTGGTCGATTGTTGCCGAACTGAACCGGACCGACGATTGCCGCAACGCCGTCGCCTCGACTGTTGCGAAATTTGGCAGGATTGAGGGGCTCGTTAACAACGCTGGAATCAATGACGGCGTGAGTCTGGAACATGGCTCGACTGACGAGTTCCTCGCATCGCTTCGCAAAAACCTCGTCCACTATTACGAAATGGCTCAATTTGCATTGCCGGAATTGAAAAAGTGTCGAGGCTCAATTGTCAACATCGGTTCCAAAGTGGCAGAGACTGGCCAAGGCTCGACATCGGCTTATGCTGCCGCCAACGGTGGTCGCAATGCGCTGACTCGCGAATGGTCAGTCGAGCTTGGTAAATACGGCATTCGCGTCAATTCAGTGATTGTGGCGGAGTGCTGGACGCCAATGTATGCGACATGGCTGGCGACAATGCCACAGCCCGAGGAAACCCGACGCGTCATCGAATCCAGAATCCCTCTCGGACAACGGATGACGACCTGCACCGAAATTGCGAATTCAGTGGCCTTCCTGTTATCCGATTGTTCGAGCCATACCACCGGTCAGTTGATTCACGTCGATGGAGGTTATGTCCACCTTGACCGGGCCTGCCATTCAACCTGAAAGACTCGGGCCTCATTTTTTGGACGCGCAACGTATATAATGTTTGTGGCGTGGCATGAGCGTAACCGTTCACGGGCCGGGGACTGACGCATTTTTGCAGCGAATAAACCTGAGCCACGAGCCCCAAAAGCGTCTCCAACGAGGGTTTCGCCCGCAAAATCGGGTCTGTCCCCCTGTATTGCCTATGAACGGTTACCATGAGAGCGCTTCCCGGAAATGCCGGGCGTGTCCGTAGTTTTGCTGATCAATCAAGGGAACTGTGTGTCTGACGAGCTTTACGACGATCATATTCTTGACCACTTCGAGTCGCCGTATCACAAAGGACATTTGACGTGCCCGACGTGTACTCATTCCGACAGGAACCCGATCTGCGGCGATCAGGTGACGATTGAAATTGATGTCGGAGAAAATCGATGTGTTCGGGAAGCCTGGTTCGATGGCAAGGGATGCGCGATCAGCCAGGCCGCCGCGTCGATTCTTTGCGAAGCGATCGAAGGAAAGTCGCTCGACGAACTTCGGGAATTTCAGGCGAAAGATATGCTCGACCTGTTAAAAGTCCGACTGACGGCAAGCCGCCAAAAGTGCGGTTTACTCGGCTTTAAGGTTCTCAAAGCAATGCTTTATACGATGGAAGGTGCGTAGTCGCGGTTGTGCTGCGGGAGGAATTCAATCTGGTAGAGCCAATTTGAATTCAGCAGCTTGTGCGTTTGAGACTGGAGGAAAATTCCGTTGCTGAAGCTTCGGATTTTCTTTGAAAACCGGCAGGATTAAATTCAGGGAGATATGCTGAAGCATAACCTACGGGACTTGACACGATGGAGGGTGCGTAATCCGCAGAAGTTGGTCACGAGCCCATGATGTCTTTTTCTTTGGCGTCGGACATTGAATTGACTTTGCCTTCGAATTGCTTGGTCAATTCCTGGATCTGCTCTTTTGTTTGCTCGTGAACGTCTTCGTTCATCAGTTTGTCCTTGAGCGCGGTGTCGGCATGCTTGTTGGCATCGCGACGAATATTCCGGATCGCCACACGAGCGTCTTCGGCCAGATCCTTCAACCGCGACACCATCTGCTTCCGGCGTTCTGTCGAGAGTGGTGGAATATTCAGCCGAATGACTTTACCATCCGAATTCGGTGCCAGCCCGATATCGCTCGACTGAATCGCCTTGGCAATGTCGTTGATCACCCCCTGATCAAAGGGGCGGATCATGATCTGTTGCGCTTCCGGAACGCTGATTGTCGCGATTTGTTTAAGTGGCGTGGGTGAGCCGTAATAGTCGACCCGGATCGAATCGACCAGGCCCGATGTGGCTCGGCCAGTTCGCAAGCCCTGGAAATGATCGTGAGCCACTGATGCGGCTTTCTCCATCCGCTCTTCGGCATCCAGAAGGATTTCGTCCTGATCCATGGTGATAATCTCCGTGTGAAAGCCTGTGTGCCGGTGTGATCGTCCGTATGCCAGTACGAAACTACGGGTGTCGATCGCTCACCCGGTTCACTAAAGAGTAGATAACTTATGCGGGTGCGCCAACTCGCGTCCCCAGGCGTTCGCCGGCGATCACTCGTTCGATGTTGCCGGATTTCTGGTAATTCAGCACGACGATCGGAATGTTGTGCTCCATACAGTGGTGGATTGCCTGAGCGTCCATCACTTGCAGGTTCTGACGCAAGACTTCCTGATAGGTGATCTCTGAATAGCGAACGGCATGTGGATTCTTCAGCGGGTCGTCGGAATAAATGCCATCGACGCGAGTCGCCTTGACGACAAGATCGGCATCAATTTCTCGAGCTCGTAATGCAGCGGCCGTGTCCGTTGTCACGAAAGGGCTGCCGGTACCGGCGGCCAGGATCACGACCCTTCCCTTTTCCAGATGACGGATGCATCGCCGTCTGATGAAGGGTTCTGCGACCGGCGGGATTGGAATCGCGCTTTGGATTCGTGTCGGAATCCCGAAATGTTCCATGACATCCTGAAGCGCCAATGCGTTAATCGCGGTTGCCAGCATTCCCATGTAATGGGCTGTGGACGGGACGACAATCGAATTTGTTGACGAGAATTCTTTCCCTCGCAGGATATTGCCGCCGCCGCAGACAATTGCGAGCTGAACGCCACTCTGGACGACTCGCTTGATCTGCTCGCAAATCACCTGAACTTCGGACAGGCTGATCCCTGATTCACCGGGCCGTGCAAAGCTTTCGCCACTCAACTTGAGCAATACGCGTTTGTATTTGGGGGAAGTCCCGGCAGACATAGGGGCGATATCCGTAGTACGAATGATTGTTTTCGTGACACAACTGCCGGAATTTCCCTTGTCAGGTTAAATCCGGAACAGGTCAAATCCGGCACAGCGACGTATACGCATCAAAACGGGGGCTCAGCAAGAGCCTCGCACTCCCGACTGGATGCGGAAATCGCCCTGGCCGACACGGGAGGCAGGCAGGGCGATAACGTTGGAACAAAATCGATTGGCGAATCAGTTTCCGAGGACCCATCGTGTGAATGACGCGGCTTTGAGTCCATTCTCGGCCAAGGCCTGGTTCACGGTCTTGGAGTCGTCTTTGGCGAACATCTGATAGCCGAGTACGCCCTGTTCGGCGAAGTAGGTCTTCATTCGGCCATCGACGATTTTTTCAAGGATATTGGCTGGCTTACCCGATTTTGCAGCTTCTGTTGTCAGGAGAGTTCGTTCGGCGGCGACATCTGCAGCAGGCAATTCTTCAGGATGAGTGACCGTTGGCTTAAGGCCAGCGATATGCATGGCGACATCGCGAAGAACGGCGGCAGACTTGTTTTCTCCGCTGGCACAGAACAGCACACCGGTCTTGCCGTCATGGTGAGCGTACGCACCGGCGGGGCCTTTGACCACAAGCACTCGTGCAACAACCATTTTCTCACGAATCTTGCCGACGACTTCTTCGAGTAGGCCGGCCAGAGTCTGTCCAGGTCGATCCGGAGCCGCTTGCACCATCAATTGGTCAGCTGTCGTTGCGCCAGGACCGGTCAGCAATTGCTTGATGCACTGGTCGGCAAGAAATACGAAATCGTCGGCCTTGGCGACGGGAGCCGATTCACACTGGATTTCGACCATCGCGGCGCATGAGCCGTCGGCGGAAACGCCGGTCCGGATCAAGCCTTCGCTTGTGGCGTTTTCGGCTCGCTTGATGGAAACCTTTTTATTTGCTTCTTTCAGGATTTCGATCGCTCGCTTCTGGTCACCATTTGCTTCCGTGAGCGCTCGTTTGACTTCCATCATCGGCAAATTGGTCAGATCACGCAGTTCTTTGACTGCCTGTGCGGTGATCTCGGCCATGACATAGACTCCTCAAAAAAATCTCAGAAACCCGTTCCGAATGCCCACGCAAATAAGGGAGCACCCGGTTCGTACGAATCCGAAAACTATCGGCATTCGTTTTAAATACAGCTCGTGCCAGGGAATGAAACATTCGTCAACCGCCGGATTCCGGAAGTCACGCCGAATTCTGTTTTAATTCATGGCGTCCCGACGGAAGTCAACCTCTGGCGAATGTCCCGTTCGTGCGGTGCGAAGCATTGTCCGATTTTTGTCACGCGTGAACAAACGATACGACGATCCGTACGCGGATCCAATCGCGATTACGATTGAATCGAAGGACGAGCCTTGTATTGTTCTTCAAGCGGTTGTTCGACTTCTTCCTTCGGAACCGAATTGCGTCCCTCGGCGATCGCTGCCGTCAGGTGCTTCATGACAAGCTGGATCGAACGAATGCTGTCGTCATTACCGGGAATCGGCAGATCGACATCGTCAGGATTACAGTCTGTATCGAGCAGCGCAACCACCTTGATCCCGGAAAGATGCGCCTCGTGAACGACGTTATGCTCTTTCTTGGGGTCGACGACGATGATGGCTTCGGGCAACCGGTTCATCAATCGCAATCCGTTGATATTTCGCAGCATCTTGCGGTGTTCGCGCAAGAGCTTTGACTGCATCTTCTTGGAATACGTATTAATGTCGCCGGATGAGAAAATCTGATCCAGTTCTTCCAGTCGCTTCATGCGAGTTCGCATGGTGCGGAAGTTAGTGAAAATGCCTCCCAGCCAACGATAATCGACGTAAGGCATGCCAACCGAGTTCGCGCAATCACGAACTGTTTCGGCGGCCTGCTTTTTTGTCCCGCAAAACAGGATCAGGCTTCCCTGCGACGCCACTTTTTGCAGGTATTTTTTAGCTCGAAGCAATCCGCGGATGGTTTCTTTGATATCGATGATGTGGATCAGATTCCGGCGACCATAAATATAGGGCCGCATTTTCGGGTTCCATCGGCTTGTCCGATGTCCGTAGTGGATGCCCGCTTCGAGAAAATCTTTGACCACAATTTCTGACACGTTACCGACTCCTCCACCCGAATATGAGCAGGTCCAGAATCCAATCCTGATGTTTCAACAACCTGAAGCCGCACTGGTTGCGACTTTTTCCAGAAGGCCATCCTAACGGCGACCCGTAATCCCGTCAAATGATCGGCAAAATCTCATGATCCCCATCAGACATGCGATGTCTCGGCATACGGTCATGACACCAATTCCGCAACCTGCGACTGTTTGCCGAATCGTGTATTCGGAGGACGAGTTCGCAGTGGAAGTCGTGATGATGAGATGGTTTGCAGCTTAGTTTGTGAGAAAGCCGATCGGAAAAGTGCGACAATCCAGAGGTCGACCGGATTCAAACCATGGGAAATCGAATGTTGGGAAACGAATACGCCTCTACAACCCGATTGGTTTGTAGAGGCGT
>JANXOO010000644.1 GCA_025353525.1 Schlesneria sp.
AAGCTGGGAGCCGCTCAGAAATCACTGGAAACGTTTCGAGAAGGCGGAGATGTTGGCAAGGCCGCATTTGCAAAGCTGGCACCAGAAGAGCGCATGCTGATTGAAGAAAGTATCAAGGAAGATCGCAAGCTGATTGACGCAAGTATCAAGGGGGACCGCGATACGCTCGTCACGGATTCGCTGATTCCCGCTTCGATGGCAACGGTTTATCTGATCCTTTTGGTCTATTTCATGATGATTGGCGGTTACAAGGCCGTGACAATCGAAAGTGGTCCGCCGCCTGAATCCGACAACGGTTGATCGCCACTGTCGTTCTTTCATCGGATTCGGACGATTGACTTCGCATCGGCCGGGAGTATCTTTGCAGAAACTCCCGGCTGTTTTTCGTCCTGAGGAATCAGTGCCATTGATCTCGTCTGCCAATCCGTCTGATCGCCTGAAATCGGTTAAGTTCAAACGAGGACGATATATTCATCGCGCGGTCAGAATTGACATCATTGAAAGTCCGGACAAATACTGAAAATTGCGTTCAGAAAAGTGTTTCCGTTGCAGAAGCGGAAACGGGTCACAAACGAAACACGCTTCTGAACCGCGAGCAGAAAAAAATGTCAGGACATCTGGCCTGGATTTCGGACGAATTGCAGCAACGATCAGCTCAGGGGTTGTTCCGGTCACGGCGCGAGGTCCGTCCGTCGGGTGCAGGCAGTTGCATGGTTGACGGGCAGGAAGTCCTGGATTTCGCGTCCAATGACTACCTCAATCTGGCACAAGACACCCGCGTCGTTGCTGCGGCAACCGATGCGATCCGTACCCACGGGGTCGGGGCCAGGGCCAGTCCGCTTGTTTCGGGCCGAACCGACTGGCACTCAATTCTTGAACGGCACCTGGCCGATTTTGAATGTTCCGAAGCAGCGATTCTGTTCCCCACGGGAATGGCAGCCAACGTCGGTACGGTCGCTGCTCTTGCGGGATCGGGTGATGCCGTTTTCTGCGATCGCTTCAATCACGCCAGCCTGGTTGACGGCTGCCGGCTGTCGGGTGCGAAGTTTCGAGTCTATCGGCATGATGACCTGGGCGGCCTGGACAAGGCACTGTCCCGCGAATCGGCACGACGACTGTATATCGTCACAGACAGCGTCTTCAGCATGGACGGGGACCTCGCGCCACTTCCCGATTTATGCGACATCGCCGAACGTCATGGTGCGGCGATGATCGTTGATGAAGCACACGGTACCGGCGTCTTCGGAATCCATGGCCGGGGCGTGGCTGAACTTCAGGGAGTCGAAGATCGGGTCGCCGTGAGAATCGGAACGCTCAGCAAAGCGATCGGGACACTTGGCGGATTCGTTACCGGCCGCCAGGCTCTGATCGACTTTTTGTGGAACACGGCGCGCACGCAGATCTACTCAACGGCGCTCCCCTCTGCTCTGTGCGCCGCAGCATCCGCTGCACTTAAAATCATTCGCGAGGAACCGGCACGTCGCGAACGGCTACATCAACTCGCCGCGTCGTTCCGAAACCAGCTTCGAAACCTGGACATTGCAGTGGCTGAAGGTTCGACAGGTCCGATCATCCCGATCCTGCTGGAAGCACCGGAAACGGCAGTGCGAGTCGCCGGGCAACTACTCGCCAACGGTTTTTTGGTCGGAGCAATCCGCCCTCCGACAGTACCACGCGGAACATCGCGACTTCGAATCACCTTGAATAGCGCACTTCCGGATTCAGCGGTTACCGAATTGGCAAATCGCATCGGTGAATTGACGATACATCGCGCGGTCTGAATTGAAGCCTGGCCATTCTGCGCAATTGAGTTCTTCAACGGCATTTGTTAATGTCAGCACCGGCACTCTTTCCTTTGTTCGGATGACGAGAGATGACAATTTTCCAACGCATCATCGATCGCGAAATTTCGGCCGACGTTGTGTTTGAAGACGAACTGAGTCTCGCGTTCCGCGACATCAGTCCGCAGGCTCCCGTTCACATTGTGATTATCCCCAAACGAGCGATCCCGTCGCTGGCCGAATCGGTTGATACTGACGAACAGTTGCTGGGGCACTTGCTGGTTGTCGCTCGCAAAGTTGCCGGACAGTTGCAACTGAACGACGGGTACCGTACGGTCATCAACTGTGGCAGGGACGGCGGACAAACGGTCAATCACATTCACGTCCATTTGCTGGGCGGAAGGCAACTCGTTTGGCCCCCCGGCTAAAAGTACACCCTCGGAGAAATTTCATGGCAGTACGGAAACTCGTCGTTGCATTTTTGGTCGTTTTTGCGATGGGAGCCCTGCTGGTGGCTCAACAGCAATCCGTTCCGAAAACCGGAATCGGCATGGCTGAAGCCGCAAAGTCATTTTTGTCTGCCATCAGTCCTGAACAAGTGAAGCAGACCACGTTCAAATACGAAGATCCCGAGCGTCTGAACTGGCACTTCATCCCGCGTGAACGAAAGGGCTTGCCGCTGAAGGCTCTTGAAGGAGCCCCATTGCAGGCGGCAAACAAACTGATCCGCAGCGGCCTTTCCGAAACCGGCTACGACCAGGCATTGAATGTGATGAGTCTGGAAGAGGTGCTTTATCTGATCGAGCCTGGCGAGCGAGCCTACCGCCGTGACCGCCGTGATCCGGGCAAATATTACCTCAGCATTTTTGGCGAACCGTCGGAAACAGGACTATGGGGTTGGCGCGTTGAAGGACATCACTTGTGCCTGAATTTCAGTATCAAAGACGGCAAAGTGATCGCCAGCACGCCCGAATTCTTCGGTGCCAATCCAGGAACAATCGATGCAGGCAAGGAACGTCAGATTCGGGTGCTTGGCCCCGAAGAAGACATTGCCCGTCAGATTTTGAAGCTTTGCACGGCGGAACAACAGAAGCTTTGCTGGATCAGCAAAGAAGCACCCGGCGAAGTCCCCGGCCCCAACATTGCACAACCGGTGGTGAGCGACGCGATCGGCCTGCCTGTCAGCAAAATGTCGGACGACCAGAAAAAACTACTTCAGGACCTGCTCGGTGAATACCTCAAAAATCTCCCCGCCGATGTGGAAGAGGAGCGGTTGAAATCACTGAATTCAGCGGGACTCGACAAGATCTTTTTTGCGTGGTACGGCCAACCCGATCTGCATCAATCTCACCATTATCGCGTGCAGGGACCGACGTTTGTGATCGAATACAACAACACCCAGAACAATGCCAACCATGTCCATTCGATGTGGAGAAACCTCGCTGGCGATTTCGGTTTGCCCGCAAAATAGACGGTGAAACATGACGGAAAGTTCTGAAGCATGGCCAGGCGGTCGACCGTCGACGATCGCTTGACCGCGTTACGAAGCGTACGCGATGAAGGTCATTCTGATTCGATTCGGGCAGCAGCTGTCAACGCACTGTCAGACACTTCGAATCTTGTTATCGCAGAAGCGGCCAGGGTGATTGGACAATTTGAGCTGTCGGGAACTGAACCCGATCTGGTTTCGACCTGGACACGATTATTCGAGCACCCCGACCCGCTAAAATCTGATCGGGGCTGCACCGCCAAAACCGCTATCATCGAATCACTCGGAAAACTGAGTTACGACGATCCGGATCTGTATCTTGCAGCGATGACTTGTACACAGCTTGAACCGGCCTGGGGCAAACCGCAAGATACGGCCGAGAGTATCCGGGGCGGCAGCGCGTTCGCTCTCGCCCGTTCGCAGAAAATACGTATCGTCGACAAACTGAATGCGTTTGTAACCCTGCTTCGCGGATCGAGAATCGATCGAGTCCACGCCATCAGGGCAATGACAGATACAGGGAGCGAGTCTGTCATCCCGGTCCTGCGACTCAAGCTGTTTTCAGGAGACGCCGATGCCGAAGTCGTGGGTGCCTGTATGTCAGGTCTGTTGGAACTCGCTCAAAAGTCGTCGATGCCACTTGTCATCGATTTCCTGAAGAACCACGATGATAATATCGTCCTGGAAGCGGCAGCAGCATTGGGTGTCTGCGGAAAACCAGAGGCTGTGGATGCGCTGATCAAAGCGTGGAATCGCACGCGAGACGACGACGTTCGGAGATCGTTGTTATTGAGTATCGGCCTGTCGCGAGACAAGACAGCGATTGACTTTCTGATCGCACAACTCGGATCGAAGGAAGACGCTGCCGCTGCCCTCGAAGCGCTGAAGCCCGCATGTGTCTATCAAGAGACACATGCCCGAATTCTCAGCGTCCTTGAAACGATCAGTGATGACAACCTGCGAGAAACGCTCGAGAAACTTTTGGGACCAGGAAACGTTTCACTTCGTAATAAGGATTAAGGCATTGGTGCGCTTATCCGAGTGCCGGGCGATCAATTCCAAATGGGTTATTAAACCAATGCTGTCATTTGTCATCGCATGAAAAAGATCGTCCATCCGAACAGAATTGCAGACACTGCCAATGCAGCGAAAATTGTGGGCAAGCGTCCAAAACCATTTGTACGACGAAACCACCAATACACTGCCAGTCCGCCAGCTCGCGCGGACGCAAATGCCATGGCGCCGTAAAGCAATAACGACCAGAATAACGGAACCAGACCCCACAGACTCGGGGGGTTCTCAAACTTTCGCAAACACCAGAATATTATCCACAGGACCGACGGAATCGATCCTGCAGCGACGATCCGCAATGTCAACGAAAGCGTTTTGTGCAATTCTCGTTGGCCATCTCGTTCGTGCTGAATTGTGACGCTCTGCTCGCTTTCCCATTCCGAGATCCGACGTTCGAGCTCGCGAATTCGATCGGTGCGTTCGTCAGTCACTCAGACCTCTCCCTGGCGAGTGCCAATTGAGCCACGTGCCTGTGAACTGCTGGAATACGATTCGCCCCGATCAATCGCCCGCACTGGTACGTTCCCAGTCCCATCAGCAACAGTGAATAAACCGGAATTCCGGTGACTCGCGCCAGGCTTTGGCTGAACCAGGGGGCCATGTAGATCAAAGCCAGCAGCCACGCCAGTCCCGACTCCGTCAGTGGCGCTTTGGAAACCGGTTTTCGGATCAAAATCGCTGCGGTAATCAGAGCGCTTTGCACAACCAGTACCGAATCGTAGATACCGAAATACAAATTCAGCAGTGGCGTCCACGTCAATGTTGCCGCCCACAACATGCACTGTTGATCGCGATCAAGCCGATCCCATCGCCACCATGAACAAGAGAGAAACCCGAATGGCAACAAACCCGACATCAGCAATAGCGGCTTGTGCCAGTGAGAGTTGTTTTCGAGCAACTGCCGCAGGCAGTTGTTGAGATCAACATATTTCCAGGTGCGGATTTCAAGATCGCCCCCCGATGTCCGCTTTTGAAATGACAGCAGCACGTCCAGATAACCCACGTTGACATCCCAGCCCACCAACACCAGGGACAGCCCTGCCAGAGCGATTCCTGTGACTGTCATTCCCAGCAACATTTTCCAGCGACGCCCAATCAGCAGCATCGGCAGCACAAGCAACAATATCGTCGGTTTGTAAAAGCAGAGACCCAGGGCAATCCCCGCAAGGAACGGCATTTTTCGTTGCATGAACGCGAAGGCTATGGCAACGCTGAAAAACGCGATTGAAGAAAGTTGTCCTCCCAGCCAGCATTCGAACGCAAACGGCTCAAACGATAATGCCAATAGCAGAATCAGTTCGATATTCCACTTGCGGCCCTCCCCTGCCGGTAAATTTAGTGGTGCGGCCAAATCGGTGAGCGGGATCGATTTGAGGACAATGATGACCGCAATCGAATACAGAGCTGCCGAGATCGCGAGCCAGACTGCAACTGCAACCTCGTATGAGATCCAAACGAGTGGACGGATCGACCCGGCAACGAACGGCGGATGGACATAGGGGATCGACGCCCGCGCGTCCTCGTGCGGTAACAATTCGTGATACAGCCGGTCATGTAATTCCACGTCGTAGAGTGACCGGGTTTCGCCCCGATCGATGATTTGTGCCGCGACATAAAAGCCGGAAAAGTCGGCACCAGGAGGAATCCCGAACACCGTTTGCCCCTGATCCGACGTTAAAAGAATTGCTGCCGCCAAAACGAGACTGATGACGACGATCGCACCGGACACGAGTGCCAGATACGGCGGTTGCAATCGCGAATTCACAAAACGGCAAAGTCGATCAAAAAACATGCAATTCCCTGCTCAAACACAATTGTCGAGTTTTACTTTTATACCACGCGCGGCCTGGATTGATGTGCCTTTCCTCGCTCTGCCTCGCCGCATTTCCTTCGCCAACTCTCTATCGTACCTCGCTTCCGTCGCAATTTTCCGTTGCGAGTTTTTGAAGCAACCAGACAAATTACGAGTGTCCCCGTTGTCCTCGCCCTTTTCGATTGCCGTTTCCAGGGGTGGACTAAATTCTTACCCCGTTTTATTTACGCGACGAAAACCAGAGGCAGTGGACTAACCTTTTACCGGAACGTCAACCAACCCGCGATTGGCCCGCAATCGGCGATCAAAGAAAGTTGCCCTGTCGCTCCGTCGACAGGTATGCCGTAGCGCAACCCCGCATGACTGTTGCCGAGCCGGCGACGTTAAAAAAGCAATAGCGTTTCCGAATCAAAAAAACGCGAACCCGAAAATCATACCCCACGTCTAAACTCTTACCGACGCATTCCCCTGACCAATGCGACAGCACCCGTCCGCGCCGACACCGAAATTCAAATCAAAAATCGAGTTTTTCATTTCGGTCCTCGGCGGGAATCGCCCACAAAAGGCCGACTTTTTCATTCAATTCGCCAACCAACCTTCGTCATTCGCAGCTTTTTGAACGCGGCGGAATATTTTGACCACACGGCCTCCTAATTTCTCATCAATTCGGGAAACGAACCTGGAACCCGTCAAATTTCATACCGCATTAATTCGGCAAAAAATGCGACCGCAATTCGGTCGGGAACAGTTTAAGGCCATTGAGATATCGCGCGACACCTGTACGCTGCCGTAGTCCGCTTCGAACGCGGAAGCGGGCTCACAAACGAAGCCTCAATCTGGACCGCGAGCAGTAAAAAATCCCGGCCATCAGCCCGGGTCATTCATTGCCCCGATCATCTGGATTTCGTCGTCCCACCAGGTCGGAAGAGTTCCCCATGGATGAATAGTGTCGGGCGGCGGACCGACAGCATCCGTGACGTAGACATAGCCGGTGCGTCGTTGCTTCGCCAGCCGTAATTGTCGCACGAATGTCGGGCTGGTGTGAACCAGCATTGCGAACCGGCTGGACGGCCAGGTCGACATCCAGGCGGCGGGCATGACCCCTTCGTACGCCAGTCTTGTTTCATTGTTTTCGTGAATAATGATGACATCCATGATCGGCCCCATCGGACGCTTGATGATGAAATCCTCGACGCAATTGTTTCCAGGGTTCCCGATCACGAATGCGTTTGCTTTTACGGAATTGATATGTGTTCGAAGTGGTCCGTAGTAGGAAGCGATGGGTGCCGCGTCCGAAGACTGCTCGTCGATAAAGATCCCGTGCAATTCCGGATACAGACTGAACCAGTTGGTCACATTCGTCTTCGCAGTTGCCAACGGAGCGACTCCGTGCGCATTCGCATAGTCCGACGTAATATAGCCGATCACCGTGATCCCTTTTTTCGCTGCTCGTCCGATCACGTCTGCGTAGCTGGCATCGATCGTCGTCCCGACGTTGCCACTATTGATATTCGCGATCGCAACGATCCCGACGTTATTCCGGGGATCGTACGAGTCAATCAGCCGGTTCCAGGCCTTGAGTCCGTCACCTGCCGGATAAAAGTAGGCAGGAACGAGCAGTTTCATCGATCCCGGTTCACGTTGCGAGACCGGGTCGTCCGCTGCGACGGGTTGACCAATTCCGATGAACAAACCTGTGAATAGCACGACCGAGGCGATCCAGCGAATCATCGAACTTCTCCGGAAATTTCGAGTTGGCTGT
The DNA here is from genome assembly GCA_025353525.1 of Schlesneria sp. Lineage (GTDB taxonomy): Bacteria > Planctomycetota > Planctomycetia > Planctomycetales > Planctomycetaceae > Schlesneria. The sequence continues at coordinate 7,917 of JANXOO010000644.1, forward strand.
CAAGCAACGATTTCACAATCCGTTCGTCTTCGTCATCGAGCGGACGAAAGCCGATGGCTGCGTATGTTTCGTAGTTTGTCCAAAGAAAGGCCGTCTTCCCGTTGAGCGTCAGTACAGCGGTGGGCGGCTTGCCTCGCAACGACGAGACTTGCTCTAACTGAGCCGCAAAGATGAACCGGGGCAAATCTCCCGAATCGACGGGCGATGGTGAACGGCGAAAGACCGACGATTCAATCTCGACGCGTACGGTCCCTTCGCGAAACATCACCGGAGCATCGACCACGTAATGATCGGCTCCTTCTTCCGATGACACGACGATCGCATCGAAGATCACCCAGGCATCCTTGTCGAGACTCGGCATCCGCAACGGTTCCGACTGCCCGGGTTTTCCATTCGACAGCGTTTCATGAAGAAATTCCGACAGCGAGCTCGCCGCAAGCCGGGACATCGCAGTGGCTTCCCGCCCAAACCGGCGAATCTCTGCGGCGGTTCGATCCTTTCGGCCGAGAACATCCACGGCCTTTCGGGCCCGATCGAGTTCAGCGGCGGCTTTCGTGAAATCGCGTTCCTTCAGCGCGGCCATTCCGGCGTCGTTCGACTTCGCGACAATCGCTTTGGCGTTTTCGATCCGGAATCGATACCACAAACCGACACCGGTCAGCCCGCAGATCAGAATGATTGCAGTCGCAATCAGCCTTAACGGAGTAATGAAGGGACTTCGCGGTTCGCGGACAATGACGGGTTCCGGTACCGCCCGTGCTACAACAGCAGTCGCGGATGCTTTTTGTCCTGGGGCAGATTTCGTGCGAGGTGCGGATTTCGCAGGCGATTCGACGGGCACATCGTCGACGACTGCATTGGCCGAAGCGCGAGTCGACTTCGGTTCGGTACCCGGCTTTGTTGACGATTCTTTTGGATTCGGCCTGGGCTTCGGAACAGGATAGACGTTTCGGGGCAAGACGAATACAGGGCGTTCGCAATCGGGACAGACCGGGCGTTGGGACAACGTCGTCCGCTGTCCGACGACTTTGCCTCCGCAATCGCAGACCACCTCGAACTGTTCGGGTAGTACCGGCGTCGGCTGCTGAAACAGAGACTTCGCTCGACTCAACCAACCGGACATGAATCACCGAATCGGGTTGCGGAAGACGGAACGTCGTGATACGTCGCGCAGCACGAATTGACACATTATCAAAAGTCAGCGTTTTCTGCTCGCGTTACCGTATGAAGCATTCCTCCGGCGAATAGGCAGAAAAGGAAATACCAGTCGCTGAAAAGCGACTTTGCGAGCATCCGGATTATCGACGGCAAGCGTAAAAAGTGCAAAGGACCGGCGCATCACCTGCTGTCGGAACCAGTTTGACTGAAAATGACTGAATCGCTCGGCGAGATGCTGCAGAGAAATGCGAAGAATTTTTACCACAGAGACGCAGAGGCACAGAGAAGAAGAGAGAAGAGACGCGTTGCAATGGCGCTCCGAGAGGCTGATCAGGGTTTCTCGTTTCTTCGTTACTGCATGGCATTTTTTGGG
>JANXOO010000667.1 GCA_025353525.1 Schlesneria sp.
TTGAATCTGTGCCAGAGTCTGTCCCGGAATCGGTCGTCGAGTCTGTGGCAGAGACCGGGGTTGAATCGGCACCAGCACAGGCTGACACGCTCGGGGACTTGCGAGCTCGGCTCGCAACAATGTTCGATCTCGGAGACGGACCCATCTCTGCAACACCGTCCGGTGATTCCAACCTGGAATCGCAATCTTCACGCGACGAGCGTTATGAACAATCCATCGACCAGGAAATTCGTTCGACGGTGGCCGCTTCTGAAGTCGATGAAATCTGCGACGGGTTGAATCGATTGAAAGACGAGGCGGTTTCAGAACCTGCGTTGGATCATGAAGACAAGTACATGCCAGACGTTTCTGCCGAGTTTTCATTAGTCGAGTCGAACGCGGGCGAATCAAAGGAAAAACAAGAGCGGGAAGTTACTGACGCGGAAGAAGACGCATGGACTCGTCGACTGCGCGAGTTGTCTGCCGTTGCGAGTGTCGCCGAAGCATCACGGGCGCCCGCCCCGGTTGTTGCCGCCTCCGTCGCCATCGACGAACAATCGGGCGAATCATCAGATAACGATGAATTTTCTGTCGAAGCGCAATTGGCCAGACTGCTTGGAAAACCATTAAAAAGTTCCGCCGAAGCGCGACCTGCGAGCAATCCTGCCCCGTCCCGAACGACCACCAACGATTACTGCGAACCAGCGCCGAAACCCGCCCCTGCAACACATTCAGAACCCGTCGACAGAAGTCATCTCGCCGCCGAACCGACGCACAAGCAGAACAAGGATTCGGCACGGAAAGAAATGAATTCGTTTCGCGCTGTGGCTCAGTCGTCGGCGCGATCAGCTTTGGCCATGCATTCATCCAATAGCTTACGCAGTTCGATGAATTTCGCGGCAGGACTATCGGTCGTCTCGGCTGCAGCAGCGACATGGTTTGTCAGTTCGTGGCAGACAAGTCAGGAAACGCCGATATGGTATGGCATTGCATGCTTGCTCGCGGCAATCGTATCGATCGGACAACTGGCTCGCATCTGCTTTCAAATGAAGAAGAAGCCAGCCGCTAAACAAAACGCCAACGCCTGATCGATGGAAGCACGAGACAGATTGCCAGATTTAGTAACGAGCAAGATCGCCAGCGTTTTTCAGTCCCAGTGACTCGACTGTTTTCGAGGCTTCCGAAACCATGAACCTCAGTTCGCTGCCGACGGCGATGAATTGCCAGCCTTCTGCGATCCGCTTCTGAGCGACATCGGTCGATTGAACGTGCAGTCCGACTGGTGTGCGACACTTCTTGCCGATCGCGAGTATCCTCTGCAGAGTTGCTTCGAATTCTGCAGAGGGTGCTTCGTGGCCATCCGGTGTTCGCATCTGAGCAGCCAGATCATTGGGACCTACGAAGATGGCATCGACACCGGGCAGGCTGTAAATCGCCTCCGCGTTATCGACCCCTTCGGGTGACTCGGTCTGCAGGACGACCATGACCTCGTCGTTGGCTCGCTTGTAGTATTCGCCCGCTGTCGTATCAAAGTTCAACGCGTGCATTCCTCCACCGACCGAACGGTTGCCGGTCGGTGGATACTTTGCTGCTGCGATGGCAATCCTCGCCTCGTCGACGGTATTCACCATCGGAACAACAATCCCGTGAGCTCCGGCGTCCAGGACGCGCTTGATGTAGACGTGATCGCCTCGCGGGACTCGCGCAAGGCAGATGCACCCCGCGTCAGCGACCGCACCAAACAATTGGCCAGCATTGTCCCAGCCGATCGGCGAATGTTCCAGGTCGACGGTCAGCCAGGGGAATCCGACCCGGGCCATCAGTCGCGCGGCGAACACGTTGCCCAAAGAAAGCCATGTACCGACCTGTGGCAATCCGGCTTTCAGCGCTGCCTTGACCGTATTCTTTCGCATGATGATTCCCGCTCGTGACCTCTAAAACCTGAATTGGCTGACCGCCAGTGTCCTCGCGAACTGCTCGGGAAGCAAGTGCCCAGGCGAACTCGATATCGAATCGTTTTTCACAAATTGAGTACTTGAGAACCTCGTTGAGGCTTCCCCTCGCGACATGAAAATGCGATATCTTTCACTTGCGTCGATATCAGGTTCGCTACGAGTCGAATCAACGTTGCAAAAGTATCGAGCGGAATGTCAGCCCCAGGCAAGCACGGATGGTCTTTATGACGGATCAGCATCAACCACGTGATATCGACATCAAGCGAGTCGCCGCAGAATTGCATCTGCGTTACGACCAGGTCGAGCACACGGTCCAGCTTCTGGACGAAGGGAACACGGTCCCGTTTATTACACGCTACCGAAAGGAACGAACCGGGAACCTGCACGAAGAGCAAATTCGCGATATCCAGGAACGTGTCCTGACGCTTCGGCATATTTCTGAACGCGCGGCCGACATCCTGAGATTGATCGACGTGCAGGGAAATCTGACGCCCGAATTGATATCAGAAATTGAGCGTGCCGATTCCCTGAAGCGACTCGACGATCTCTATCTTCCATTTCGTCCCAAACGGCGTTCCAGAGCGACGATGGCAAAGGAACGGGGACTCGAACCGCTCGCCGAAGCGATTTGGGCTCAGTCGATCGTGCAGTCGAATCTTGACGAAAAGGCGTTGTCGTTCGTTGATCCTGCACGTGATTTGCCGGAAATCTCCAAAGTTCTGGAAGGGGCTGCGGATATTATCGCCGAGAAGATTGGCGACGACGCAAACCTGAGGGAACAGTGCCGCAAGGTCGCTCGCGATACAGGTCGACTGGCGTCGTTCGGTACGAAAAGTGCCGATGAAACTCATCCCGAATATCGCGATTACTTTGAGTACACCGAACCGGTTTCCAAAATTCCACCGCACCGGGTTCTGGCCCTCAATCGCGGCGAAGAACAAAAAGCGCTGAGGGTCAGTTTCAACTGGGACGATGATCGCGCCGCTCGCGTCACCTGCGATCACCTTCAGATCGCCAGTCACAAGTGCCGTGAATTTATGACGGCCTGTGCGACAGATGCGTTGGGGCGATTCATCCAGCCGGCGCTCGATCGCGAGTTCCGGCGCGATTTGACGGAAAAGGCAGAACGACACGCGATCTCGGTATTCGCCCAGAACCTGCGAAACTTGCTGCTTCAACCGCCGCTTCACAGTCAGCGTGTTCTTGCGATTGATCCCGGTTTTCGCACCGGTTGCAAGCTCGCCGTTCTGGATGAATTCGGGGCCGTCGTCGTCGTGGATGTGATGTACATTCTCTCTGACGAAAAGAAAGCGGACGCACTCAGCAAACTGGCGTCACTCATCCGGGAACATCACTGCCAGGCAATCGTGATTGGAAACGGGACTGCATGCCGTGAAACCGAAGAACTGGTTGCAGAACTGATTGCTACCGAATGTCCCGAGATTCAGTATATCGTCGTGAACGAAGCAGGGGCCAGTATTTATTCGACCAGCGCTGTGGCGCA
>JANXOO010000670.1 GCA_025353525.1 Schlesneria sp.
CGGCTGTGGCAGTAGAATACGTCACCGGGATACGCTTCACGGCCTGGCGGACGTCGCATCAACAGCGACAGTTGTCGGTAGGCCGTTGCCTGTCGAGTCAAGTCATCGTACACAACCAGAGTGTGTTTACCCTGGTACATGAAGTATTCGGCGATCGATGCACCGGCGTAAGGGGCGATGTATTGCAGCGGAGCAGGATCACTGGCCGAGGCACTGACGACAATGGTGTATTCCATCGCACCGGCTTTGGTCAGGGCTTCGACAACACCAGCGGTCGAACTGGCACGTTGCCCGCACGACACATAAACACAGATGACGTCGCCGCCCTTCTGGTTGATGATCGCGTCGATCGCAACAGCGGTCTTGCCGGTCTTTCGGTCGCCGATGATCAATTCGCGCTGGCCGCGTCCGACGGGGGTCATCGCGTCGACGGCCTTGATACCCGTTTGCAGCGGCTGCTTCACCGGTTGGCGACCCGCCACACCAGGTGCCGTCGTTTCAATCGGCCGCGTTTTGGTCGACATCACCGGGCCTTTGCCGTCCAGCGGCACTCCCAGCGGATCGACGACACGACCGATTAGCTCGTCGCCGACCGGGATCGACAACAAGGCACCGGTCGTGCGAACTTCTTCGCCTTCGGTGATTTTAAGATAGTTACCAAGAATGATCACACCGACGGAGTTCTCTTCCAGGTTAAATACCTGGCCTCGAACACCGCTTTTGGTGAATTCGACCATTTCGCCAGCCATCGCCGTCGCCAGGCCGTAGACGCGCGCAATGCCGTCACCGACCTCGACGACGCGTCCGACTTCACTGGTTTGAATCTGACCGCGAAAGCCTTCAATTTCCGTCTTGATGACTGAAGCGATCTCGCCCGCGTTGAATTTCATTCAGACACCTCTCGCGCAAACGAACGCGAAGTTGTTTCATTTGAGTTTTCAAGGAACCGTCATAGACGGTATCGCCAACGCGAATCGCCATTCCACCGAGTAACGATGGATCGATTCGCGTTTCCAGAATCGGCTGTGTTGACAAGGCCGTAGCCATCATATTCCGAATGGCGTCGAGCGTCTGTGAAGACAATTCGACGGCACTCGTTACCTGCACTCGCCGCTGACCATCTCGCCGTTCGGCTTCCCGTACGGCCATATCATGGATCAACGGCAACAAATCGAGTCGATCGTGGTGAGCGACAACACGAATAAAGTTTGCGAACAGTGGCGAAGACCTGGGCACAACGACTCGTTCGAGCAATTGCAGCCTGGCTTCGATACTTAATTCGCGAGTCCGTATCATGCGATCAAAATCCGGATTCGCACCCAGCACGTCATGCACGAACGATCCCAATTCTTCCAGTGCAGCGGAGACTCCGTCGGCACCAGACGATTCGAGGTAGGCCTGCGAGTAGACCCTGGCGATTGATTGAGCGCCGGGATCTTCCATCACTGATGGAATGCGGGTGCGAAGGTCTAGCGATTGCACGTCAGACTGCTCCCTGATTCCGTCGGACATTCATTTGAGACAGTGCGTCACCCACCAGCCGTTCGTGATCCGCACCCGACAGGCTGCGTCCGATCACGTTTTCGGTTGCGTTGATGACGTTGCTCGACACATAGTCGAACAATTCCGACAACGCCTGATCGCGCGACCGTTCGATCTCGGCGATCGCCCGCTGCTTCGTCGCATCGGCCTCTCGCTGTGCCATCGCAACGATTTCCTGCTTTGCGTGTTCGGCGTCCCGTCGCGCTTCTGCAAGGATATCACGAACTTCTTCCTGAACTTTTGCCAGTTTGAGTTCATGTTCTTTCAGCATCGCTTCGGACTTCAGCCGACAGGCTTCTGCATCGGCAATGTTCTGCCGAACACCCCGTTCACGTTCGTCCAAACCCGCTTGCAACGGCCCCCACGCCCCGGCCTTGAGGACCACGACATAGACGGCAAACGTCACCAGAGAAAAGAGAGCCAGATCGACTCGCCAATTCATTGGCAAAGCGTGTGCGTCCGCATCCCCGTGACCTGCGTCAGCATGAGTCGTAGCGTCAGCGGCAACGACATTTGCTGGCGAGTTCAGCGCAACGCACAACGTCAGAACGACAAGCAATCGCAAAAGGGACATAACCAACCACCTGAAGAAAGCAGGTTCAAACAGCCGACACCGGCGTTGAATCAGTTGAACGGCTTGTAGTTCGCATTGCTGCCCATACAAACGATCAGTGCGAAGAACGTCGCACCTTCGATCAGCGCCGCAGCGATGATCATTGCCGTTTGAATTTGTCCGGCAACTTCCGGCTGACGAGCCATCGCTTCAACGGCAGCCTGACCGATGCGACCAATGCCGTATCCGGCTCCGCAAATCGTCAAGGCAGCCCCGATCGCCGCTGAAAAATGAACGCCGCCACTTCCACCTTCGGCAGCCATGGCCGGAGCGGCCAAAGCGAGGAACACACCGACGCCGTAGACCATTACTCGCAAATTCTGACTCACTGCAACTCTCCTAACCCGGAAACCTGGGGAAACCCCAGAGACATTTGACCAACAAACACATCAATGAGGATTCACAGCCGCACTGATGAACAACGATGTCAATAGCGCAAATACATAAGCCTGCAGAAATGCAAAGAACAATTCCAGCATCCCGAACGCAACTTGCCCCAGAATACTGGCGGGCATCACAATGCCCCACATCATCCCGTCAGCGACTGCGATGAACCCGAGAAATACACCCAACACCGTATGGCCAGCCATGATATTGGCGAACAATCGAATCGCCAAAACCCCATGCTTGATCAGCAAGCCACCCGCCTCAATCAACCAAATCATCGGAAGCAGAACGATCGCAATAGGCTTTGGCAAATCCATATGCGGCACCAGCGACTTCAGAAATCCCTGGATGCCGTCACGCTCGGACCCATAAAAAACAACGTGCAGAAATGTCACGACAGCCAGTACACCCGTGACATTGATTTCCGCAGTGGGTGAGCCCAACAGTGGAATCGCCCCGAGCAAATTGCAGAACAGAATGTAAAAGAAGACGCTCCAGACGTACGGGAGATACTTGTCGGCAGGATGCCCGACCTTGACCTTTGCATGAGCTCCAACCGCAACGATGCTTGTCGACGAGACCGCTGCGTGATCATGATGCCCGTCACTATTTGAGGCAGCATCGGCATGGCCGTGGTCATCATGGTGGCCGTGGTCATGAGGAATCCCGATCAACGGGCGGACAATCTCATCTCGCACGTAAAAGGCGAGCATTTCCCAGAAATTCCACCAGATCCCCTTGACCGGCTTCCCGCCAGCAACGCGTTGAGCGAGACCTCGAAAGACCAGCCAGACAAGCACCGCAGCAAGAACCTGCAGCACCATGTATTTAGTAAGGGGCCATGGCAATTCCAAATGACGATCACGCCCGATCAGATCGAGCATGAACCTGGGAAGCTCCCAGGTCGCCCCGTCGCGTACGTGATGAAATGGATCCATGACCGCTTCTCGTTAAACCAGACCCGCCGTCAACAACTTCCTTGTGTCAGTCACACCGCACCTGGACGAGGTGGCAGCAGGATGATCCAGGTCTCCAGCGCCAATCCGACCATGTAACTGACAATCAACCAAACAGTAAATTCGTAAAATCCGAGATCATGCCGAAGAGTCGTTATGACCAACAATCCCATCAACACGAACAGCATTCTTAAAGCAGTGCCAACCAGAACGATATACGCCCCGAGGCCCCGACGTTTCATCAAATCACCGGCGTAGACAGTCAGCCACCCCGGAATGAGGCAAAGCAATACCGAATACACGGCACCCTCCGCACCCTTGACCCCGTAGCACACAAGGGCCGCCACGACTTCAAGTGCGCCGCACAGAAGCATCCCCAACGTGAACACCGCCTGACGGCGAATCAGGGACTGCATCCCAACCCTCAATTTCCAACTTACCCGCCAGCAATCAGCCCTTTGATTTATTGCTCTCCCTGGCGAGTTGCACCAATTCTACCATCGAAACTGCAAACCCGACGACCGCACCAAGACACAACAGCCAGGGTGCCGTATTGAATTTTCCGTCAGCCCACCATCCGATCGCCGGAGGAACAGCCATCTGCATCCCGATCGACATCACCCTGGACGCAAGCACGTAACCTCGTGCTACAGAGTTACGACCATCGCGATCATCGTCGCTATCGGACACAACTTGGCTCTTTGAGCATTACGGATCGTTCAGGATCGAGGCATGGTATCCTTGCGGATTTCTGAAGTCAAAGCAGGAGGTTTGACACCCGGATAATTCTCAGTTTTGGTTCTTCGACGAACAGCCATTACCCAAAACTGGTAATTCCGGGCAAAAAATCCGCCCGAAAGACGTTGGCATGTCTCGGCACTCAGCGACCCGCTTTATGCAGTCGCCGTGACAAAAACTGATGCATCGCAACCTCAAGCGGTTGATCGGTCCTCATCAGTACATAGTCCATATTCATGTCGCGAGCCCCCGAGCGCAGGGTTTTCAAAAAGCCCTCAAATTCCCGCTGATAAGCTGCTCGCAAAGCTCGCGGTTCTGTCAATTGTTCGCCGAGATTTTCGAGACCTTTGAACAGCGTCGGATCGACGAACGCAAAATCCTGTTCTGCAGGATCGATCACATGCAAAAGCACCACATCGTGACGTCGATGCCGGAAATGTTTGAGTCCGGTCAAAAGAGCGGCGGGGTCGTCGAAAAAATCGCTGAGGATCACGACCAGGCCGCGTCGTTTAATCCGTTCCGCCAGATCGTGAAAGATCGGTCCGATTGCCGATTCGGCTCCGGTCGGACTTTGCTCCAGCGTATGACAGAGTTGCCTTAACTGGGCCGCGGTACTCGCTGGACGCAGGAACTGGCTGACCGAGGAATCGAACGTCGCCAGTCCGATCGCATCCTGTTGATGAATAATCAGGTACGCGAACGCGGCAGCCACATGTTGAGCATATTCGAGTTTCGACAGCAGCGCAGTATTCGACTTGTAAGTCATCGATTCGCTGGTGTCGACAAGCAGATGACAGACGAAATTGGTTTCTTCGTCGTATTGTTTCAGGTAAATACGATCTGATTTTCCGAAGACCTTCCAGTCGACGTATCTCAAGTCATCACCTGGGACATATTCGCGATGTTCGGCAAATTCGACAGAGAAGCCATGGTAGGGACTTTTATGCATCCCCGAGACATACCCCTCGACAATCAACCGCGCCTTCAACTCAAGCCCCTTGAGGTTGCTGAGTGCTTCCGGATCGAGAAAGCGTTTCAGTGCGTCATTCCCCATGCGGGCTCGCCCCCTTTAGGATCGGCGCAGAAATAACTGGCGGAACCATTTTGACTGAAACTGACCGAATCGCTCGGCGATATGCTGCGGAGAAAGGCGAAGATATTTTACCACAGAGACGAAGAGGCACAGAGAAGGAAGGAGAAGAGGCGTGTAGCAAGGGCGCTCCGAGAGACTGACCGGGGTTTCTCGCTTCTTCGTTCCTGCA
>JANXOO010000684.1 GCA_025353525.1 Schlesneria sp.
CTAATTTTCGAGAGAACTAACTGGTAACATAGTCCCTTGGCTGGCGGTCGTCCAGTTATCGAGGAATTCCTTTGCCGAAAGGACTTTATCTTCGACACAGGATCACGAATTGCCTCATGGTGCAAACGCTGCCGCGACGAATTACGAACAGGTACATATCGGGAGTGGGGAAACTGCTGAGATACCAGCAGCCGCTGGGTTGCTACCGTGGAACTACAATGGTTGCGTAAAAGAAAATGACCCTACCGCTTATACCGCCTTTGCCGCGTTCCGCAATGCTGGCTGCGTTCATTTTCATATTCGGCATCGGTCTCTCTTACGCTGATGACCAGCCACAATCTTCGTCAGCGCCACTTTTGACCTGCATGCATCATGATTTTCTGCAGTTGATGAATAGCGACACCTTCGGCTCGACTAATTCTGCCGTCCCCCTGGTATCGTTTTTTGGTGGACCCTTTGGCGAACGTCTCGGGGTGACCCGTGACTGCTTGGGCATACAAGATAATTTCGCTGCCGATGGCATCCGCGTTGACGCAAGTCTCACCCAATTTTATCAGGGCGTTGTTCATGGCGGCACGGAACGGGCCTCGAAGTACGGGGGAAAGATTGATTACTTCCTGAATATCGATGGTGACAAGGCAGGTCTGTGGGACGGCTTCACAGCCACGATGCATGCGGAAACACGGTACGGCACCGATGTCAATGCCATCGACGGGATGTATTCGTTTGGCAATTTCAATATGGCACTTCCCCAGGCGGGCCAGGACGTGACGGACATCACGAGACTGATATTCTCGCAGTCGCTGTCGGACGATTTCACCGTATTCGGGGGCAAGATCAATTCCCTGGACGATTTCCAACTCAATTTTACTGGCCGAAACGGCATCGACAGATTCATAAACAGTGCTGTAGTTGCTAACGTCATCAACGCTCGGACGGTCCCTTATTCCACTTATGGCGTGGGCTTTTCTGTGCTTCGAGAAGAGGCGCCCGTGTTCACTTTCGTCATGCGTGATCCTGATAATCGTCCAGCGACGGGTGATTGGAACCAGTTGTTTGAGAATGGGGTGCTGCTGTCTGTCACCGTCAAGATACCTGTCACTCTTGCAGGCTTGTCGGGAAATCGAAACTTCGGTGGCAATTGGAGCAGCAGGTCATACACGTCTGTCGACCCGGAGTCTTATGCCAACGTCCCTGGTCAAGGGATCATCGCAGGAAAAGAATCCGGATCGAAGGCACTCTGGTATAACTTCGATCAATACTTGTGGGTCAGTGAATCAGACCCGAACATTGGCTGGGGAGTTTTTGGAATGGCAGGCATTTCAGACGGCAACCCAAATCCTCTTAAATGGAACACGACCCTTGGCATTGGCGGCAATAGTCTCATTTCCGGGCGCGAACGCGATAGTTTCGGGGCAGCCGCTTTTTTTCTCGGGATGTCGAACAACTTCAAGGAACTGTTGGGTGGCCCCCTCGCACCACCTGGGATAGCTCAGCGTGACGAATATGGGGTTGAGTTGTTCTACAACACTGCTTTGACTTCCAGGTGCCACCTGACGTTTGACCTGCAAATTGTGGAACCAAGCATCAAGAGCATTTCGACCTCGGTCCTGGCCGGATTGCGGCTGAAAATCGATCTTTAACGGCCCACCACAGCGTCGCCAGGGTTGAGCGACGATGCGATCTGCTGATACTCTCAGTGGCGATCTCGCTTCAATTGGACCCCGAATGAGGGGGCAAGACGGTCCAAGAGAGACCGGGTTATTGATGCGAGAGCGCTACGCTCAAATGTTATGACGATTTCACACCAATTTCGTCCCATCACGTGAATCTTTCGCCACCATTTGAATGGAGTGCATTTTTCGCAGTACCGGGCGCGACAACATCATTCGGGAAGCGATTCGACTATACCTCTTCTTTTCGACTATACCTCTTCTTCAATCAGTGCCTGAATGCGTCCGGATTGGTGTGCCTCGACCAGCGTGGCGTGGTCTTGTTCTGTCTGATCGGCGTAGGCCATGGCAAATGTTCCGATCGCCTGATCGAATTGATCGCCTTTGCCCAGGTAACCACTGATGGTCGAGGCATCGCCCGATTTGGCGTGGGCGCGTGCCAACGTCCAGCCACAGAACTCGGCATATCGTTCCATCTGAGCGGCCGTGATGCCTTCAACCGGGATGGAGAACTTCATGTCTCGCAGCTGACGGACATAGAAGTCATGGCCGCGCCGGCTATGAACCCAGCCCAGGAAAATGTCGCTGGAGGACTGCATCAGGCGTTGACCGACGACAATCCGCTGTCCCTGGTTCTTATAGTGGCACTTTTTTGTGTAAGGCTCCAGGACCGAACGTCCCGCTTCCTTGACCTGCAAAATGAGTGGATGATTCTCTTCCGAAAAGAATAAAGCCACACCACAGCGCGTCCCGACGCTGCCAATTCCTACGACCTTCTGGGCGCAGTCCTCGAACCGATAGCGATCGAAAAGCACACGGCGCTCGTCCGGCAGCGATTGGCGGTATTCCTCAAAGCCCTCCAGCCAGTGCTCCTCGACATCATCACTCGTGTCGGCATGGTACAACAGCGGTGGTTGATCGACAAAGCGATGGCGCCCGCCTTTCACCGCGACGATCTTGGGAAAGACATGATCAATGATCCGCTCACGCGCTTTGTCCGCGAACAACCTTCGGCGTTTCTTTGCCTTCTCATCAGGCGCCATCTCGATGATTGTTTCCATGTCCAGTCGCGTGTACCACACCTCAGTGGGACTCATGGTCGAGTATTCCCGAAGATGCTCACGGAAGGCACGAATGCAAGCGACCACGGAATCCCGCCCGTCACTGTCGGATAGACCTTGATCGCGTGCAGCGACGACGAAGCTGGCCGCAAGGCGCTTGATGTCCCATTCCCACGGAGCGGGGTGAGTCTCATCAAAGTCGTTGAGATCGAAGATCAGATTTCGCTCCGGGGTAGCGAAGAAGCCAAAGTTCAGCAGATGGCAATCCCCGCAAGCCTGAACTTGAATCCCTGATGTTGGCAGCACCGACAGATCGCGGGTCATTAATGCGGCGGAGCCGCGTAAGAAAGTGAATGGGCTGCGTAGCATGCGCCCGTACCGGATAGGGACCAGCTCGGGAATACGGCCTTGATTGGATTGTTCGAGGATCTCGATGGGATCACGGCCGATGGATGACGATTGACACTCAGCATGGATTTCCCGCGGCACCTCGGATCGCAGCAGTTTTCCGGCTTCGAGCCGATCATCTCGGGAGCGAAATCTAACGAGGTCAGTATTCAGACGTTTCGTTGACAATTGGACAGACATGATTGATGTACCCGCAGAGGTGAGTTTCTACGAGTCACGCTAACGTGTGCAAATACCGCTTGTCCAGTCCTCGTGGGGCGTGCATCGTCACGAATTTGAAACAGGCGCGTCATAGGCAAGAATCTCGGCACAGATGTCCAATTCGACAATCTCATTTGACAATCTCATCTTGCCATAACGGCAATTCCGGATTATCTACTGTGAACAAATGCATCGCCAGAATCCTCATGGAGTGAACGAATGATCCTGGATTCACTTCCGCTTTGGGGCCTTTATCTGGCCATGGCCGCAGGTGTGGTTATCTCCGTCGAGGCTGGGTTTCAGTTTGGGAAATACCGGCGACGCATTGGAGCGGCGGAGAAAGAAGGCCCCGTCGGTCCAATGGTGGGGGCGACACTGGCACTTCTGGCCTTCTTGATCACCTTTACATTTGGAATCGCCGCATCCCGCTTCGAAGCTCGACGACAGGGAATGCTCGACGAAGCCAATTCGATCGGTACAACGTACCTGCGAGCTGGCCTGCTGACAGAGCCGCATCGCACCGAGATCCAGCGCCTGCTACACGAGTACGTCGCAACACGTATTGAGGGTGCTCAATCCGGTCGGCTCGCTACGGCCATCGCCAGGTCAGAATCGCTCCAGAACCGACTTTGGTCGCAAGCCACCGAAGTTGTCACCCTTGATACGAAACCGATTATCACCGGCCTGTTCATCCATTCGCTGAATGAAACCCTCGACATGCATACCACGCGAATCCACGCCTTGCGTGCACGCATTCCCCTGATCGTCTGGGCAGTGTTGTGCTTTGTGACGATCATGGCAATGACTGCCACGGGTTATCAGGAAGGCCTTGTTAGCTCCCGGCGCTCACCTGTGATTCTGGCGCTCATTCTCGCATTTTCTGTCGTGGTGGCCTTGATTGCCGATCTCGACCGACCACACGAAGGACTGCTTCGCGTCAGCCAGCAGACCATGATCGACCTGGAAAAGAGTATGCAGCCACCAAAGGACTGATGAGCGCCTCTGACAGACTTTGATCCGCTCAAGACCAACGAATCACAGTCGGCTAAAGAACTGAATTGCGAGGATCCAGTAGCACCATTCCGGCTACTTTTCAAGTCGGTCCATTGGGCACGTCGATCACCATCGGTCGTGTCATGCATGGGCGCTGTCACTAAATGCAAATGCCAGCCACGATGCTGGTCGCTTGCATTTATTTCCTTGTCTCAATTGTCTCCTGAGTTAAAGACGTTTCGTTCCGCTTGAACTTCAAGAGGTTTCAATGAGAACAGACACGGTTTCCAGGGTTGAAGATCGACGTACAAGCCCGATAACAGCAGCTCATTTCCCTCCCGTTCGTAATTCGCCGAACTCAATTGATCCTCCAGCCGCCAGGTCTTGCCACTGAGATCTTCAAAGGGCAACCGGACGCGACACTGGCTCTGGTTGGCGGCGTAATTTACGACCACCAGTAATCGTTCGTTGCCGGCCCCTTGCCAGGTAAAGGCGACGAAGCAATCATTCGTCCAATTCGTATCCCAGGCTGGATCACATTTGAGAAGTTGCCATTTGCCATCACGGACGGCCGGATGACGCAACGCACTCAGCAGTCGATCATAGAATTGTTGTATCCGCTGTACCACGGGCTCTGCTGGCGCTCGGCCGAGATGTGGTGAGATTCGTTTCATTCGCCCTTCCAACTGGCCTTGGTGGAAGAATCGGAAGCCCGGCGAAAGATACGTGATAACGGCCGCAGCCTCGTGAATTTCCGGAGTGAATGTTGCTGCTGCTCGCGGCTCGTCGTGGTTTTCCAGGAATCGCGCCAGCTTGTTCTGGTAGTCCGTCCCCGCGAAGAAATGCTCGCGTACCGGACGTGCGTGCCCTTCCCTCAGCCGATCATAAAGTCGTTTATCATAGGCGTAGTCAAATCTCTGTTGCTGCAGCGGCCATTCGAGATCCCAATAGACTTCGGCCAGGAAGGTAAAGCCTGGAGTTTTCTCGCGCACACGCTGCGTGGCATTCGGCCAAAAAAGTGGTGCGCGCTGGCCCCAGGTGCGTTCGAAAACATCGGGAAGGACAAGCATGGCCATGTCGCAGCGGACACCGTCACACTGGCTGGCGATTTTCACGAGTTCGCCGATCATTGCTTCCTGGGTGGTCAGGTTGGCGTAGTTAAGTTGAAGCGTGTCTGGCCAGCCGGGGAAATACGGGTCACGACCGTGAGCCAGCAGTAAATCTTCGCCTTTGCGCTTGACCCACGTGAAGTTATGCGGGGCACGGGCGAGGTCGAGTTCCGTACCTTTGATGAAATGTTCCGGGTGATTCTCAATCCAGGGATGACCGAGTCCCATGTGATTGGGCACGAAGTCCAGCATGAGCTTCAGACCTCGCTTTTTCATCCGGTCGCGCAGCCGGGCCAACGCGACATCGCCTCCCAGTTTCTGGTGTACTGTGTAGCCGGTAATGGCGAAGCCGGACCCCGGGATGTCGTCCTCGCAGAGATCGGGGAGTGTTTCCTGAAACTCGCGCCGCCACTCGGGATTCGACCGCGAGATCTGCTGAGCCGCCTCGCCGGTCTGCCAGACGCTCAGGAACCAGAGCCAATCAAATCCCATCGCGGCCAGGCGATCCAATTCGGCGTTCGGGATATCGTCGAGTTTCGCCGGACGTCCGAGTTTATTCGACAATTCTGTCAACCAAACACGGGTATTGATTTGATACAACGACGGATAGCGAACGTTTTCCATGGTTTTGTGCCTCTCTGGTTGCTTCTCAACAAAGATGAAGTTCACTGCTCAGCGTTGGTGCTGATTCGAGCAATCACGTTTTGGCGCGAGCGACGAAAGTTTCTTATTCAATGGCCAGAAGAAACTAAGTTGACTTTTGCACCTTTTTTGGACTGACAGTGCTCTTGCCTTCGTTAACGGGAATGGTTTCCACTTCTGTTGCGGCGGCATTCACGCCCAGCTGAAGAGCTTGCTCGGCAGTCGTCGTCGCAAACAAGTGCATCATTCGGGCGACAATGCCCGTCCAGCCCGTCTGATGACTAGCGCCCAGACCGGCCCCGTTATCACCATGGAAATACTCGTAGAATTGGATCAGATCGCGCCAGTGCGGATCTTCCTGAAACTTCATCGCGCTGCCATAGACCGGCCGTCGGCCGTCTTTGTCCTTGAGGAAAATGCTCGACAGTCGGCGCGAAATCTCTTCCGCCACCTGGTAGAGCGTCATCAATTGCCCCGATCCAGTCGGGCATTCCACTTTGAAATCGTCGCCGTAGTACACATAGTAATTCAGCAAGGCGCGAAGAATCAGTGCGTTAACCGGCATCCAGATGGGACCGCGCCAATTGGAGTTGCCGCCGAACATTCCAGTGTCGGATTCGGCCGGCAGATAGGACACGCGATATTCCTGCCCATCGACATTGAAAATAAATGGATGTTCGGCATGAAAACGCGACAGAGAGCGGATGCCGAATTCGCTGAGGAATTCATTCTCGTCAAGCAACTTGGCCAGGACGCGTCTAAGTTTAGTTTCATCGAGAATCGAAGCGAGCATGCGGCCAGCGACCCCTTGTTTGGTCGGATCGTGGATCGCGGCAATCAATTCCGGCCGTGCTTTCAGGAAGTTCGCCAGACGTTCCTGCGTCTCCGGGCTTTTTGCCAAAAATTTCCCGTCGAAATTTGTTGCGGCGCATAGCGGCAAAAGTCCCACCATCGACCGAACTTTCAGCCGCTGGGAGTGACCATTGGGCAGTTTTAGAACGTCGTAGAAGAAGCCATCTTCTTCATCCCACATTCCCGTGCCACCACCCACGTTGGCCATCGACGAAGCGATCCACAGGTAATGCTGGACGAACTTGAGTGCCATGTCCGAGTAATCCGGATCGGTGGTGGCCAATGTCGCGGCGATCTGAAGCATATTTTCGCAAAACAGGCACATCCAGGCAGTACCATCCGCTTGTTCAAGGTAGCCCCCTGTTGGCAGTGGGGCGCTGCGATCGAAAACTCCGATGTTGTCCAGTCCGAGGAAGCCTCCTTCGAACACGTTTCGACCCGAACGGTCCTTGCGGTTAACCCACCAGGTGAAGTTGAGTAGCAACTTCTGAAAGATATTCTTGAGCCATTCCTTATCGCCTTCGCCCGTCTTCACCAACTCCATCGTATAGGTGAAAATTGTGGACCAGGCATGAACCGGAGGATTAACGTCGCCGAAATTCCATTCGTACGCCGGAATCTGGCCGTTGGGGTGCATGTAGCGTTCGCGTACCATCAGTTTCAACTGGTCTTTGCCGAAATCCGAGTCCACCAGAGTCAAGGCGATGACGTGAAACGCGAGATCCCATGCCGCGTACCATGGGTATTCCCACTTGTCAGGCATTGAGATCACATCGCCGTTGTACATGTGGTGCCAGCTCCCATTGCGCGGAGCCTGTTTGCGGTTTTCCTTGAAGGGGTCGGAACCGCGTTCTTCCAGCCACTTGTCGACATCGTAATGATAAAACTGCTTGGACCACAACATGCCAGCCAAGGCCTGCCGCATCACGTTGGCCTCGTCGGTGTTCAAGTTGCGGGGGATCACCGTCGCGTAAAACTCATCGGCCTCGTTGAGACGGGATTGCAGCACGCTCTCGAAGGCACTTCCGAACGGTCCCGCCTGTTTCCCGTTGCCGTGGGCCAGACCCGCGTGAGCCACATCGCTGAGTCGTAACCGCACGACTTCGCTTTGACCGGGTTTCACGGTCAAATGATAGTGTGCGGCGACCTTCGTGCCCCGCTGTTCCGGATTGATTGCGGTCTTATGACCGTCGATGAGAAAGCGGTGAATGCTGTCCTTGACGTATGGGCTGCGGTTGGGAACGCCAAATATCCGTTCGGTGTTGGTTTCGTTTTCTGTAAACAACAGCGCCGCGTTTCCATCGCAGTAAAGGTGTCGCTCTCCGAGGCTCGAATTGACCGCCGTGACGACGTTCCCTGCTGCTTTGAACAAGGTCGGCTTGCTCGCTCCACTTTGCCACGACCACTCGTTGCGGAACCACAGTGTCGGCAGCACGTGCAATTCGGCGGCGTCCGGTCCCCGATTGTGGATTGTGATCTGAATGAGGATGTCTTCAGGCGATGATTTGGCGTATTCGACGAACACGTCAAAATAGCGATCCTGATCGAACACCCCGGTATCGAGCAGTTCGTACTCCATCTCGTTCCGACTACGACTACGACTTGTATTGACGAGGTCGTCATACGGGAACGCGGATTGCGGATACTTGTAGAGGTACTTCATGTACGAATGCGTCGGCGCGCTGTCGAGATAAAAGTAGTATTCCTTGACATCTTCTCCGTGATTGCTCTCGCTGTTGGTCAACCCGAACAGCCGTTCCTTCAGGATCGGATCCTTCCCGTTCCACAGTGCCACTGCGAAGCAAAGACGTTGTTTGTCGTCCGAAATCCCGGCCAGGCCGTCTTCTCCCCAACGATAGGCCCGCGAACGCGACTGGTCGTGGCTGAAATAGCTCCACGCATCGCCGCCCTCGCTGTAATCTTCCCGCACAGTTCCCCATTGCCGTTCGCTGAGATACGGTCCCCATTTCTTCCAGGGAAACTTCTGGTCGCGCGCCGCGACGAGGCGATCCTGTTCAGCCGTCATGATGCACTTGCCGTACTTTTAATTCGGTATACGAAGCATGCATTTGTGATGCCCAGGCTCCGATTCCAATGGTGTTTCTCAGTTCGCCTGAAACCGCCGCCGCTGACTTCATGAATGATCGACGGGAGGAATATTCCAGAATTATACGTCAAGATCTCGTACGATCCGCTGTTCTTGCGTTTGGTCGACGATAGCGATTGCCTGCGTTCGGATGATAAGTAAGGGGGCGGATTCTTGAATTGTCGGTTTTTTGATGATCGAG
>JANXOO010001484.1 GCA_025353525.1 Schlesneria sp.
CGCGAAGATTGAATCAAGGTTGATTGTTGATTGGGCTTGTCCCTTTTTCTGTCGTCCGCAGTCACAGGTGGCTGAAAACGTCAGCCGAACGAACTTCCTGACCGACAATTCACCGCGATCATTTCATCGATCGCACGAACTCGATCAAGTCCGCGATGTCCTGTGGGAGCAGATCCTTCTCGAGGCCGTCGGGCATCAGCGATTTGCGGGTGCTTTGCAATTCGTCGATTTCGTTGCGTAAGACCGATGCGGATTTCCCTTCGGCGGCCAGGAGAGTAATGCTACTGGCGGTTTCTGTGGCGAGGATACCCGTTACGCTACGGCCAGCGGTTGTCACCAGAACGTAGTTCAGATACTTCCCCTCGACCGACGCGCTGGGGTCGAGGATTGCCTGTAGAAGAAACTCGGGCGTCTTCACCGTGAGTGACGCGAGGTTCGGCCCCACTTGATGTCCAGTCTCGCCGTGCTTGTGACAATTCGCACACTTTTTCCCAAACAGTACTTGTCCTCGCACCGCGTCGCCCGACATCGTCAACGCCTGTTGGTAGGCGACGATCACAGGCTTACGGTCGTTCGAGGCGGTCAGCTCAAACACGGTACGCAGTCGATCAAGTCGACCCGCGTCTCGAGTGGTCAGCAAACGTTCTCGAAGAGGAGCATCGATCTCGGAAGGGTTCACTGTTTGGTCTTCGAAGTGCTCGATGAGCGTTTTCGCCCAGTCCTCGCGACTCGCGACAACTGACAGGATCTGCGTTCGGAGCGCGGGCGAGTGAGATTTCCAGCCCGCCAGCAACGTTTCGGCAATCGCCGGGTTGTCGCGACTGGCGGCATGCTCGACGATCGCCCGTTGCAGCGATGCGGAAGTCCGTGGAACCAACAAATTGGAGAGCAGTTCGAGATCGTCGGGTACGCGTTCCGGGTCGCGCAGTAGCAGCGAGACCGAGGCGATTCTCAAGGGTTCAGAGGCCCCGGCGTTGGCGACGATCCCGCGCGAACGTTCCATCGCCAAATTCAATCGGTCTCGATCGTCGGAACTCAGAGTTCCGAGTGACCGGTGCCGCGCCGTCAGTCCGTCGAGTAGCCGGGCAGCACTCAACGCCTGCCAGGGTGCGATCGTGCCGTCGACCATGGGACAGGTTTCTCGAATCGCGGTTGAAATGAGACCATTGTTACCGCACGCAGCCGCCTGTCCGAAATAGCGGGCCACCGCGTCATTATCGGGATGCTTCGCTTTCCGATCCCGTTGAACCTCGACGACGGCTGTCAGTACGTAAGGCATCGTGTCGGCGTTCAGCGAACTCATCATTGCCGCCTGCAAGAAATGATCGTCCGCATTTTCGATCGCCAGGCGTGCCAATGCCTTTCCCGTGACGGGGCTGGCAAAGTCTCCCAGCGTGGAGGCCAATTGCAGCCGAACCTTTGCGTCGGGATCGCCGACCAGGGTTGCCAACCGCTCGGGATCAACGTCGCGTCCTGTCGCCAGGCGAACGGCGACGCTGCGGACACCGGGGTGCGGATCGTTCAACGCTCGAACGATCGTCGCCGGTGCGAGCCGATCCAGACCGTCGAGCGTACAGAGTGCCTGAAGTCGCGTTTGCGGTCGCTTGCTGTCAGCCGTCAGTTTCTGCAAGGGCTCGACCGCGTGTGGATCCTGGGCTGCCACCAACAGGCGCTGAGCGGTATCGCGTTGCCACGCGTTTGAACTTTCGAGTGCGGCGATCAGTTGATTTGTTGTCATCCCTGTCAGACGCGGTATGTTGCGGGCCGGTTGTCCCTGACGGACGACGCGATAAATCCGCCCCTTGTCTTCGCCGGAACGGAA
This sequence comes from Schlesneria sp., assembly GCA_025353525.1. Taxonomy (GTDB): domain Bacteria; phylum Planctomycetota; class Planctomycetia; order Planctomycetales; family Planctomycetaceae; genus Schlesneria. Next base: position 1,823 of record JANXOO010001484.1, read on the forward strand.
AAACGGTCGCAGTTCGTCTTGTCCTTCCTTGGGGAGCCAATGCGGATGCTCGATCATGTAGCGGTACATGTCGACGATCCAGAGGGCTCCATCGGGACCGGTTCGCACCATCACGGGACGACACCACCGGTCAGCCGATGCGAAAAAATCGCGGTCCGTTTCGGACGGGTCTCGCTCGAATTGATAGCTGACCCCCGCAGAGCGAATGATGTTGTGTTGCACCAGGTTGCTGAAAGGTTCGCAAGTGAAGGCGTGCTGCGTGCTCCAGCCACCGTCGTCGGAGCGGTCGAACAGCAAATCGTCCTGATAGATCATGGCCGAGCAGGCAGAGGTGTAGCGGCCCGCTTGTTCAAAGCTGTGGAAACGCTTCTCGGGCGGGGTCGCGGGATAGACAGGCGGGTTCGCGGGTGTGACGACTTGATGGCGCGGATCGGGGGGCGCGAAATGGGGGTTTCTGCGGATGTACTGATCTTCCAGAACGTATTGCCACAACGGGTAGCTGTTCTGGACGCCGAACCAGTGGCCCCAGTCGTCGCGATTGCGGCCAAACTGGGACGGACCGCTTTGCGGATCGATCAGACCGAGCGTCGGCCGAATGCGAAAGTCGCGGCTGCCGATGGCGACATTGGCCCCCGTCAGGTGTGAGGTGATTCGATTGCCGGCACCGTATCCCCCGTAGTGGCTGCCACTGGCGCAGTGGACCCAATTGTCGAGACCCCAGCGCAGACCGTTGACGCGCAACTGCTGGTTCCCTTCGAGGAACCCCGAATAGAGCACGGTCTGAAGATCGCACTTGCCATCTCCGTCGGTGTCTTCGGCGTAAAAAAGATTCGGCGCGGCAGTGACGAGTACCCCGTTCCCCCAAACCATCACGCCATTCGGGAAGCTCACTCCGTCCAGGAACAGGGTCGACGTTTCGTAGCGGCCATCTCCGTCTTTGTCTTCCAGATACCGGATGCGTCCGCCGGGTTGACCTCGGTCGTCCATACCATTGGGGTAGTCGGCCATCTCGGCGACCCAGAGTTTGCCGTCCGGCCCC
>JANXOO010000780.1 GCA_025353525.1 Schlesneria sp.
AACATGCGTCTTGAATTCGGATTAAATGAACTTCTCCCATTTTCATCGATCCGGGTTGTCAAAGAGCAGCGGAGTTCATCACGTAATTCAACTCCGCTTCGCGATTTCAAGGATGTCCATCCGTTTTCAAAAACCAATGAGCATCCTGGACATCTTGGACACCTTAGGAGATTTCACGGGGAAAACGCTCGTTTCGAGGATGCTCAAGCCTGGACATCTTAAAAAGTTTAGACACCTTGAATGTTTTCCGCCCCAAACCCCGCGCAAATCTCGATGCGCATGTTGAGCACTATGCCCGGAATGGCGAGCGGAGGATCTTTCGCCCCCCCCTGATTCTTCTGCATTGATTCCCCGACGCGCCGGGATTGATCATCTTGATCATCTTGTATTTCCTCGTTTGACCCCGCCTCGAAGAGAAGCGTGTTGCGGTACAACCGGGTGAGTTCCAGACCGCATCCCCTCGAGTTGATTCATCTTGCCTTTAAGGGCGAGCGGGGGATGTTAATCCCCTGAAATTTTCCGCGTGATCACCTTGATCATCTTCACCTCGTTTCTTTTTTCTCTCTCCTCTTTTCCCTGATTTGATCAGCGATCACTAACCTCATTTTTTCGCAGTTGATCATGTTCCAATGTTGATGTCGTCGGGCCAAAGACCGGGCAAAGAAGAATCGGGAGCAATTTCATGGTATTCCTTCGTGGCATTGCACGAGAACGTAGCTGTCCATTGTGCGCAGCGTGAAGAGGGGCCACCTTTTCTCCTTCACGATTCCGGGGATCGACAAACAATATCACGTTCAGAGACTCATGATGGCTCATGGCGTGCCTCTGCGGCGATACGATCAATCCGCTGCTGCATCAGGTTCGCGACGGCGACAGAGTTTTCACCACCTCGTTCACGTAGTGCCTGGACGACGTTTTCCTGACGCTCGACGGGATGATTCTGGTTCATTTTCCACTTCCCTTCGATCGATTCGATTTCAATCCTGAATCCCGTGATTTGTGAAATCATACGCTCTGAAAACGTCGATTCCCCTTTGAATGTCCATGGCGTCGGCATCGACCGTTCGTAAAAAACGGTCGTTTTCCGGACGATTTCGAGCAATGAAGGTGCGTCGTCGATCGTTTGAATCTTTCCCGTCACGTGAACTACAACATAATTCCACGTCGGTACGACATTCTCTGCCTGGTAGTACGTGGGCGAGATATAGGCATGAGGGCCGGAAAAAATCGCAAGCACGGTCTGGTCCCCGGCGGACGAGCATTGCGGATTGGTCCGCGCTGTGTGACCGATCAATGTACCGTTTGGTCCGGCGTTGCGTTCGAGCAAGAATGGCAAATGAGTTGCAAACGGCAAGCCGCCAACTTGCGATACCAGCACGCCGAAACTGTACTGCTCGATTAAATCGTGCAATTTGGAAAGTCCGGTTTCCTCGAAAGCAGGAAGAACGTACATCAGGAACTCCCTGTAGCGTTGTCAGATTGGCCGTTGAGCGTGGTCTGGTCGTTGCGGAAATATAAAGTGACCGCGAACAGAACTGCGACCGGAGCGATCTGCATCAAAAACCGGTGGCTTGATCCACCGATGTGTTCATCCAGTTGCGCCGGAGCCAACATGCCCGCGACAACAAGGGCGGCCAGTGCCCCGGCAACATCCAGTACAAACAGCAAATACGGAGGCTTGATGGCATCCATCGGTCGACCGACCAACGCCGCCGCCATTAACCACCATTGAATCCCCCATTCTCTCCATTCCCAAAACATCCGCCGAACGAGATGTGGAAGCGACCAGCCGAGTGTCTCAAGCCGACTGACGAATAACCCGATCGTCATTCGATCAACATAATTCATTTCCGTCGTATTCGGCAAAGTGCGACGATGAACGAACCACGGAAAAACAATCGCGCCGACTGCCGCCGCGTACAACAGACTCGTGAGGCGACCGGCAGCGGAATTTTTTTTACCGGATGAAAAACGAGGACCCCGGCGCGCCGAGGGTGTTCCTTGTGGCTGCCCCACATCTTCGGCGGCCGATATTTCAATTCCTGGCGGTCGATTGATGATCGATCTAAGCAGTCGACTCAGGCCATTTGGAGACACCATGGCGAAAAGGCCAAGTATTGCCGAATCAACAAGGACAAAGGCGATCCCTTCGTCTTTTGTAAACGCCGCCAATCCAGCACAGATCCCCGCGACCAGCATTGAACCGACATTCGACTGACGGCGACGCTGACGCATCAGGCTGTCCCATAGGTACAACACGGAAATCCCGTGAAAGCAGCCGACCGGGGCGTCGGCCTGTCCACAAATAAAACCGTATTCCCACGGCATCAACACCGGAATCGTCGCCATCAGAACTGCACCAATCCACGCCCGGCCCGGCGAAATGTGATGCTGCAATACTCCCGCTGTCGTTAAAACAAGTCCGATGTAAAGCAATGGAAACAACAGTTTTGAAAACCGGTCATCGACAGAAGTGTCGGAGACGTGAGAGACCTCCGTCCCTGGGTGTTTCGAGTTAGTACGATCTGCCGCCAGCCCTGAAAAGCATTCCGAAAACGCGTAAATGTTTTGCTCGGCGAGAGGAATCAATAGCGGATACCGCGGGTGATACTGGACGAAATCGGGATGCATCAGGGCAGGACTGCGAATTGATCGGTCTTCAAACAGAACTTTTGATTTGATCGCAAAGATGGCTCGTTCGTCCCACAGTTTCTGCGGTGTCTGAAGCGTTTGCAAAATCGCGGCAATCGCAAGAACCGAAATCACGATCCGGCACGCCTTGCAGACGGCCAATTCATGGCGAGCCCCTTCCGGGAGCGATGATTTGGATCGGGATTGCGACCATTCCGTTCGCAGTCGTTTGACCAGAATCGGCCCACCCGTCAGGTACCCGATGATCGAAACCAGTCCGCTTGGCAACAACCCTGACAAGCCACCGCAAAAGGACCAAAGAAAGAGAATCCAGGAAGTCACGCCAATTCCCGTCACGATGCCCATTCCAAGCAATTCGGCAAATGGTTTCGGGGTAACAACGGCTGCTTCGTTTGACGAACAGGATTCGCTTGTCGTCCGTTGTGGTGTTGATGAATTCGGCCGCGGCTCTGAAATGTCGGCAACAATAGGGTCAACTTTTGCACCGGC
>JANXOO010000783.1 GCA_025353525.1 Schlesneria sp.
TATAAATGGGTGATTGCTGGTCTTCCATCTTGAACGGGGCGTTGGGGAGCGTCAGATCGAGATTCGCCTCATAAAATGAACGGATGGTACCGATATCTTCCCAATAACCATCGAACAAATGAACATGAACGTTGTGCGTGCGAATCGACATCGGAAAGACTTCCTTGCCGAAGTCCTGGTAATCTGATTTCGAGAGCAATTCGACCAGAGTGTCCTTATTGAAGAGGTAGATCCCCATGCTGGCCAGGCAATCGCGTCCGTGACTCTTGATTCCCCGTGCGTCGATCCACGCCGGGTCAGTTCGGACCAGATTGTTGATTTCTTCGTCAGACTTCGGCTTTTCCAGAAAGCCTTTGACGCGGCCCTTATCGTCGACACGCATAATCCCGAACCCGCGTGCTGCTTCCCGAGTGACAGGCAGTGCGGCAATTGTCGCGTGCGCATTTGAATTAATATGGGTTTCGAGCATTTTCTCGAAGTCCATACGGTACAGTTGATCGCCGGACAGAATCAGCACGTATTCGATACCGCCGTGCTCGAAGTATCTCAGATTTTTACGAACGGCATCGGCCGTCCCTTCGTACCAGGCATGCCCTTCCATCGTTTGCTGAGCCGCGAGAATCTCGACGAAGCCCCCTTCAAACCGATCGAACCTGTACGTCTGGCGGATGTGCCGATGCAGACTGACCGAATTGAACTGCGTCAGCAAGTAGATCCGGTTGATTCCGCTATTCAGGCAATTCGAAATAGGAATATCGATCAATCGATACTTTCCTGCGAGCGGAACGGCAGGCTTGGATCGGAATTGTGTGAGCGGGAACAACCGAGTTCCCTTTCCACCACCCAGAATCACCGCCAAAACATTTCGCATTTCGAAATCCTTCATTTGTTGGTTGTCGTTTGATGTTCACATGTTGCGGAAAATTTGCGATTTGCGGAATGTAAAGCGGCTCATTCATCCATCCAACGCCGACGAACCGGCTGTCTTTCAGATTTGTTGGTGACAGGATCGCCGCGATTTCTTCTAACTCGTTATAAAGAATAGCGAACCATTCGTAGAAACGGGAGCAAGCGACGCGAGAATCACGGCATTTTATGAATGTGCCGTGTCTCGAAACGACCATTCCAGGTTTTGTTTCACGCGTTCCAGTTCGCCGTGAAGTGTCGGCATCGCTCCGGGACGACTTGCTACGAGCGACCCGAACTGATTTGCCAATTCGAGCGTTTTTGCGAGCGACCATTTCTGAAGTCGCCCGTAAATGATCGCCGCAGTAAAGGCATCGCCCGCCCCGACTGTATCGGCCACTTCGATCGGGATTCCGTCGAGTTCGAGCGTCTCGTCGCGCGTGGCCGCCATGCAACCGTGACTCCCTCGTGTCACGCAGGCAAGTTGCAGATTCGGAAATTCGTCAAGCAGGCGCAACACGAACGGGATCTCTTCTGTTGAACTGTATTCGAGAAGTTTTGACAGGATTTTCACTTCGTCGTCGTTCATTTTGACGACAGTCGCCAGGCTCAATGATTTGGCGATCCAGTCCTTCACGTAGAAGGGGGGCCGCAGATTGACATCGTAGACAATCAGGCAATCTTTTGAAGCGGATCGAACCGCCAGGTGAATCGATGTGCGAGCCACAGGACGACGCTGAGCCAAAGTGCCAAAACAAACCGCTTCCGCTGTGATGACTGCCGCCATCAGTTCGGAATTATGGTCAATGAAATCCCATGCGGAATTTTCCTTGAACGTGTATCCGGTTCCGACCGTCGAACTCGGCCAGACATTGACGGTTCCGGTGTCATGGACGGGGTCGATTTGTACGAGGTCTGTTCTCAGATTCCGGGACTTGAGAAACTCAACCAGTTCGTATCCCGATTCGTCCTCGCCAACTCGCGTCGCTACGGCAGCGGTCAGGCCTAACTGCTGCGCATGAAAGGCCACGTTGGCAGGGGCTCCGCCTGGCAACCGCATATCCGGAAAACAATCCCACAAAAGTTCGCCAAGTCCGATCATTTGAACGGGTGAATTCATCGATGTACTCGAAGTCTTTCGGACTGCACGACCTGGTGGAAAACGGCGTCTGATGTGACGGCAAGACTGCGACGATCAGAATCACTCATAAGTCGGGCGATGGAGAAGGAGCTGGGGCCGGTGGTAATGGCGAAGGTGGAATTTCAGTCGAGGCTGACTGGAATTGCTTCAAGTCCCATCCATTGTCGTCTGCCACAAAATTGAAGACGCCTTGCTTCAGGTGATACCGAACGGGCTGGCTGCGCGTTCCGGCGCGCAGGAACTCGATCGTCCAGTCGCGATCATCGGCGAATGTCTGGGAATAACCAGGCTTGATCGAATAGACCGTCCCGTTAAGGACATAAGACAGTGGCCCTGTTGCCGACCTGGGATAGATCAATTTGATCTGCAGTGAATCGCGACCACGCTGGTCCG
>JANXOO010000792.1 GCA_025353525.1 Schlesneria sp.
CGACGGCAAGAGCTACGGCCCCGGCGACGTGGTTCAAGCCAAGTTCGAACTGAAAGATCAAGCGGTACCGCTCGCCAACGCCGATCTGACCATCACCGTCGATGTCGATGGCACGCCGCTCAAGCTCGATGTCGCGCCGAAGAAACTCACCTCGCGCGACATGTTCATCCCGACATGTGCCACCTGCCATATGAGCGGGCTTAACGGTCAAAAAGTCACACACGACACAAGCGAACGGTTGTCCTACCTGCTCGCCGCCGAGATCTCCACAAAGCGGCCTGGTTATGCACTCGCTCAGGCGAACATGAAAGAAACTTGCGGCCAGTGCCATACGCGGCCAATTATCGAACGGACTTACGATGAAGCGGAGAATGCGGTTGCCGCCACGAACGACAAGGTGAAAGCGGCCAAGGAAATCTACGAGAGCTTGCGTAACGATAAGATCATTACCGGCCCGCCCTTTTCGCACCCGATCGATTTCCTCTACTTCGACCTGTGGCACTACTATGGGCGCACTGCCAAGCACGGCGCCTTCATGGGCGGGCAGGACTTCGCACAGTGGCACGGCAACTACCCGATCCTTCAGCACACTGTCGAACTCAAGTTCCAGGCCGAAGAGCTACGGAGGATTCATGCCAAACCCGAATAAGTGGTATCAAGAATCGTACGTGTTGCTGGAAGCATTCGTCATCGTCAACATCAGCTTCCTGATCCTCGACATCTACCTCGCCCATTCGGTCAACCGGTTTCACCACGAAGCCGAGTACATCCCGTTGTGGTTCTCGCTGATTTCGCCGCCACTCCTGCTCGCAGGAGTTGTGCTTGACCAGCGTTTCCGTTTTACGGCAGTGTGGCGCGACATCGGCCATCTGGTCGGCTGGTGCTCGATCACGATAGGATTAATCGGCGTCCTTTTCCATCTTGACAGTCGCTTCTTCCACGAGCGGACGGTGAAAAGCCTGGTCTATGCGGCCCCCTTCGCTGCGCCTTTGGCGTACACCGGGTTGGGGCTGCTGCTCATCATGAATCGCATGGTGGATCGGCATTCGGAAGAATGGCCGCGCTGGGTCCTGCTCCTGGGACTGGGTGGCATTTTCGGCAATTTCATTTTCAGCCTGACCGATCATGCACAGAATGGCTTCTATCACTGGACGGAATGGATCCCCGTCGTGTCGAGCGCGCTCGCGGTCGGATTCCTGATGACGATTTTCGTCACACCAGTGACGAGACGCTTCGTGGCGCTGTGCGCAATCGTCCTTGTCGTTCAGGTGCTTGTGGGCTTGCTCGGCTTTGCATTGCATACTCGCGCCAACCTGCGCGGCCCATCACCCGACGCCTTTGACAACTTCGTATTTGGAGCGCCAGCATTGGCACCAATGCTGTTTCCCAATCTGTCGCTGCTCTGCGGCTTAGGCCTCTGGGTGCTGCGCGACCATCTTCCCGCGAGCGAGCCGACCTTACCCGCTTCGGCGGGATGACATCGGGAACACGAACAAACGTTGACACGACTTTTCCGTCCGGTGGATCCGACATTTGCCTGCCAATGCGAAGTTTTGCTGATGAAAATTCTTGCTGCCGGGATCGGGCAATTGAGCGTCCTCATTGCCTCGTCGCTGGTTCCTGTGCGACTGCAGTGGAACAGCGTTTTAGCCCCGTTGCCTCCATTGGTTCGCCAGTTGTTCCGGGTCTACGGCGGGTACGTTGTCCTGTCGATCATCGGGCTGGGGACAATATGTATAATCAACTCGGAAGAATTGGCATCAGGAAGCATTCTCGCACGATCGTTTTGTGCGTACGCCACGCTGTTTTGGGGAGTGCGGCTTTCGTTACAGCCATTTTTGCATGCCGGTCCCTTTTTGACGACATGGTGGCTGCGTGCCGGGTATCATTTGCTGACGTGCCTGTTCATTGGCTTCACACTGACCCTGGGCTGGGGCGTTATTCATTAAGGCCCGCCCGGTTCTGATGAACCGGGCGAATTACCCGCATCACAACGCTGCCATCGATCGATTCGAGAGTTATTCGCCGAGGATTTCCCTTGCGATTCGTTTCAGCGCTTCACTTTCAATTTGACGCACCCGTTCACGGGTCAGGCCGAGCGATTCGCCGATTTCTTTCAGCGTTTGAGGTTCTGCGTCGTCGAGTCCAAATCGCATTCGAAGTACGGTCGCTTCGCGAGGATCCATCGTGTCGAGCATGCGGTAGACAACTTTCAGATTATCCGCGTCCAGTAACTCGTCCTCGGGGCCCTTCGCTCGCGGATCGGCCACCATGTCGCTCATCTGCCAGCCAGTTTCTTCGTCGTCCGTCTGCGGTGTCATCGTGTAGAGATGGATTGCCGTCTTGACGATGCTGAGTTTCTTTTTGGGCAGACCCAGCTCTTTGGCCACTTCTTCTTGCGTCGGTGCGCGGCCAAGTTCGCCGTCCAGCTTGGCTGTCGCTCGCCGCCACTTAGTCAGCAATTCCACCATATAAGCGGGAATGCGAATTGTCTTCGCCGAATTGATCAGGGATCTTTTGATCGACTGCTTGATCCAGTAGCTGGCATACGTGCTGAACCGCGTGTTCATGTCGGGATCGAACCCCTCGACAGCGCGCATCAGGCCCAGGTTGCCCTCTTCGATCAGGTCCTGGATCGGTAAACCTTTATTGGTGTATGCCCTGGCAATATTGACGACCAGACGCAGGTTCGCACGCACCATCCGGTCGCGGGCGGATGAATCGCCGCTCGAAATCCGGCGTGACAAATCCTTTTCGTCGTCTGCGGTAAGCAGTGCCGTTTCATTGATTTCGCGGAGATACGTCTCCAGGGGTGTTTGCACCGCAGACGACACTACGGGCTCGCGGAGTTTTACAGATTTTGTCATCTCAGTGATTCACCGTTCAGGAGTTTCGCGGGGTAAACGCCACCTCCTGTGGCATCGATAATGACAGCTCGGCCGGAATCCGGCCTGTACTTCAATTGGCAAAAATGACGCGTTATTCAAAAGACAAGCCCGATTCAGGTCACCGTCCGTTTGGCGGTGTTGCCAATACGGACGGAAGAAATCGGCCTTCGGAGCAACGCTTCACACTTTGCAGCGAGCAGTACATATCCTTTATCGGTTCGGAAAGTCGCAAATTTCAGATCGAGTCAACCTGAACGGTGTTTTCGGTCAGGGAAACCAGGCAAGAGGCGCAAAAAAACGGCCCTTCGGAAGATGCCGAAGAGCCGTCAACTTTTTCGATTAAATTGGTTAAATGCGGGTTGACTTTTCAGCAAGTCACTTTTTCGATTCGGGCGATCACCGATGACGCACGATTGGTATCCGCAACAATTACTGACATCCCCCCGCGTGAACAAGTTGATGGCCGTAAAAAAACAGCGGCGTAACCTTGGGTTGCGCCGCTGTTTCCACAGAGATCACTCTTCCGTTTCAGTGCCCGAACCAAGAGTAAACAGCGGGCCTGCGGAGCCTTCTGTACCACCTTTGAGCTCAGTGCGCGGCTTTGCAGCCGCTGCCGGATCACCGGCTTTCGGCTCTTCGGAGCCACTCAGGTCGAGGTTCGACTTGCGGCTGAGTCCGATTTTTCGGTCTGTCGAGTCGATTCGCAAAATGCGGACATCAAGGTCTTGTCCGACTTTGACGAATGTTTCAGGGTTTTCGACTTTCTGGTCTGAAAGCTCTGAAACGTGCAACAATCCTTCGAGTTCCGGTTCCAGTTCCACGAACACACCGAAATTGGTGATCTTGGTGACCTTGCCGATAACCTGCGCTCCCGGCTGATACTTTTCGGGAATGGTTGTTTCCCATGGATCGCCGGCAAGTTGCTTCAGTCCGAGGGCAATTCGCTTGCGTTCCTGATCGACGGAGATGACCTGGCAGGTGATCGGGTCGCCCTTTTTCAGCATTTCGTTCGCATGCGAAATCTTGCGCGTCCAGGACATATCGCTGACGTGCAGCAATCCGTCCACACCCTCTTCCAGTTCGATGAAGGCACCGTAGTTGGTCAGATTGCGAACCGTACCGCTGACGGATGCACCTGGCGGATACTTGGCGGCAACTTCGTCCCAGGGATTCGACTGGGCCTGCTTCATGCCGAGCGAGATTTCCTGCTTGTCCTTGTTGATTCCCAGGACAACGACATCGACTTCATCGCCAGGGTTAACGAGTTCAGTCGGATGGTTGACTCGTTTTGTCCAGGACATTTCGCTGATATGAACCAGTCCTTCGATCCCGTCTTCCAGCTTGACGAATGCACCGTATGACATGACGTTGACGACTTCGCCGCGGATCTTCGTTCCGACGGGGTACTTCGCTTCGACATTGTCCCAGGGGCTCTTTTCCTTTTGCTTGAGGCCCAACGCGATTTTTTCCTTTTCGCGATCGACGTGAAGAATCATGACTTCGACTTCCTGGTCGATCTTCACCATTTCGGACGGATGTCCGATACGTCCCCAACTCATGTCGGTGATATGCAGCAAGCCGTCGATTCCACCCAGATCCACGAACGCACCGAAGTCGGC
>JANXOO010000802.1 GCA_025353525.1 Schlesneria sp.
GGAAATACCAGTCGCTGAAAAACGGAGACAGGCACCAGAAAGACCCCCGGCGCGCCGGGGTCCCCGTTTTTCAGCCGGTAGATTTTCCACTGCCGGTCACCTTGCAAGGCGTGCTGCCGCTGCCACTCGGCGATTACCTGACACTACATCGATGAACGGGGAGGCAATTCGCCAACAGAAAACAAAGCCTCATTCCGAACTCGGCCGCACCAATCCTGACACGACTGAAGTTGAATCGAAAAGTCTGGTGCGAACTGGTGGGAACGTTTGGACGCCGATTCTTCCACGTTGCCGGTCAACCCACGACGATTGACTCCACTCCACATTGAGAGTGTCAGCAGCGTTACTACATCCCCAGTCACACACGGGAACTCTTCCAGGACGCATCGTCCAGGCCCGCCACATCTGCGTAGTCGGCGCTTGGCAGGTCTCCCCAATAGCCCGACCGACAGCGTCAAATCCTGATAGCTTCCGTGGAAAGTGCTCACTTCCCGAGCGAGAAACCAATGTTTTTCGCTCGAACCTGACTTCCGTCGACCAGTGACCGCTCGTTGGCCTTGAAGCGAACGCCGACTGCGCCTGAAACTGATCCCCCTGGGAACGGAAACAATCTCGCTACACTTCGTGATCGTGCATGTCCCCGTTCTCTTTACCTCCGATCACTGCCGTCAGACCCAACGGTACTCCCTTCCAAAACCGCGAACGCGATTCATGCCGATGAACTCTCCGGCAACCACAAGAGCGACACTGCAGCGATTCTCGTCGAACAGACACCGCCACGAACAACGCGCCATCCTTCCCTTCCCACGTATCCTCGACTTCGTAACCATCCAAGCCCATTTCATGATACAATGCTACTGCGGACATGCTGACTCACTATTGGAATTTACGTGCCTCTAAATACAATCCCTTGAGTGACCAGCATCTCCGCTTTTCGCAACCCTACCCCCCCAAATAGTCGGATGAACCCATAAGTTTCTCTCATCGCGCAGAAGTTTGCACCGGATGCTGCACCGCGACGTGCCCTTTCCGTAGCTGCAATAAGGTTTTACAGCGAGGGCAGCAGACTCCAGGGCCTTCGAGAATTCGAGACAATTGTGGTGAGGTCGATTCACGTGAGATCTTGTCGGCCACAGGTTGTAATTCGTCGAAGAGAAAACGAGCCGCATCGCGAATTTGCTCCGCCAATGCTGCCGGATCCTCACTATAAACCCATTGATGCCGACCTACCATAAGCAAGTAACTGGCCGTCTTCTCATATCCACGGGGTGGATTGTTGGAGTAACGCAAATCAGGACCGCCATCCACACGGCTATGTGTCCAGCCAGTTTGAACGAATTCTTTTTGTTCATAGGTTCTGACATTGGGGCACGATGTGAACTGTTGGTCGCGGAATCCGAGTTCACCCGGGCGCAATAAAATGGCATCCTGGTCAAGAGTCATTTTGATCGGCTCAGATCGTGCCAGCAAATTATCGTGGTTGGTGATTTGCACAAAGGTCCCTGCGGAAACAAATTGCCTTGTCGACAATATCCCGCGTGGCATTTGCCCTCGTTGCTCCATTTCTAAAATGGCAAAAAAATACGGCAGCGTCTCGCGTTGAATGGCTGCCTCCTTGCCGAGAGCAAATAATGTTGATGAACGGCGGAAAATGTCGACGAGGTCTGCGGCAACAAGACCGCGTGAGTGCGCTTGCTCCACCAGGTGCCAGACCCCCACAACCAATTCGTCTCGATGTAAACGTGAGAGTGTAACTCCATCGTTTGTAACAGAGTCGAGCGACAGATCGCCCGTCAGCGCTTGTGACAACAAATCCTTGAGCACGACCTCTCGTTGACCGTGTCGACGTTGTGAACGAAATGCATCCTCTATTCGCAGACGCCACAGTTCGGCAAGATGTCGTGAAGGAAGTGTTCCTTGCCGTACCATTTTACGGACCACTTCCATCGCTCTTTTGAGGATGGCTTGGCGACAATGTGCATTGCCACGACCAAGACTAACGCGAGCTAGACCAGCTATAAAAGCAGATTGAGCGGGTCCGAATTCCTGTTGTGGGTTTTTGAGGAGCGCCGGGACGACTTGTTCCCAAGCGGCATCGAGCGGTTCGCAAGCACGCGGTTTGTAGAACATGGCGACAGCCAAAATGCCGATCACACTGCCGATGCAACTGACTGTCATCGGGACAGTCGCCGCTGCGATCCCTTTTAAGAAATAGAAACCGCAGACTGCAGATACCAATAGGAAGAACAATCCGACACCTGTGATGGCTGCTGTTCGTGAAAGCATCCAGTTCGGGCTCGGCCCTATCGGCGGAGTGACTTCGACACTAATCCAAATTCCATGCAATTTCACTTGGTTAAGCGAGATGCATGGCGACTTGACATTACCATGCTTATCGATTTTTACATCGCTTATGGAGGCTTCATTTGTAGAAAGATTCTCCCAGCATTCGGGGCAAAGGCTGTCGGTTGTATTGGCGACGGATTCAATCAGGGCGCGGCGATAATGTTCTGGAGCCATACCGCGGCGAAGTGCCTCACGCCAGAGCTTCTGCCGTCCCTTCTTTGGCGATGCCAGGACGGCAAGTTGCTCGGCACGCTCCAGCAAATGAGATTTCTGGTGCTCTGCGTATTCTTCCAAGCATTCAATCACCATCAACCATGGCTGACGAACCGAGCGCCCTACCAGAACCAAGCTGTGTGCAGTGCGAACGTGCTCAGTCAACTCTTGCGGATTTAGCACGACGTCGCACCGTGGGCAACGCATCCGTATATGCGACATCAATTCATTGCAGGCGGCTTCAATATTTGGAGATGGACCGACCCATTGCTCAAGTGCCCGCAACACGTCGATGCCCTGCAACTTGTCGGCAGCACGTGAGGCAAGAGCCAAAAGCGCATGGCGGCAAATATCGGCATTGATATTGGACCTTCTCAACAAGTAAATCGCGACCTGCTGGCAAATTCCTTGGGGAATCTCTGCCTGTCCCAGCATTGCCGCCGCTTGGCGAGACAGTTCTGCGGGAGGATCGTGATCGAG
>JANXOO010000810.1 GCA_025353525.1 Schlesneria sp.
TCTTGAGCGCAACCAGTTGACGGACGTTTCAACGCTGGTGGAGATGGCCAAAAAGGATATGGCGGGAGAACGCCGTTTCGTTCCCTATTGGAAACTCTACCTCACGGGAAACCCCTTAAGCGATTCGGGCAAGGCCCAATCGGATGAATTGACAAAGCTCGGGGTCCGCGTGAACGGCGGATGATCCGTTGGCAGTTCTGCAATCTCGTTCCAGCGATAGGAACTGCCGAGCGGATTCCCTATGATTGACGCCTTGCGGTGCGCGACAGGACTTTCAAACGGTGAAATCGCTGACGAAGGCGACCGATTTGGCACCGCGGAACGTTTTGTCCATCGGATCTCGCAGGATATTGTCGCGTTATGAAAGTTCTCGTGATTGGTAGTGGCGGGCGGGAACATGCCCTTGTCTGGAAATTGAAGCAGTCTCCGTCAGTGACGCATTTGTATTGCGCCCCCGGAAATGCCGGAATCGGACTCGATTGCGACAACGTCGAAATCACAGCCACAGATATTCCACGGCTGATCAAATTCGCTACGAAGGAACAGATTGACCTGACGGTCGTCGGTCCTGAAGCACCGCTGGTTTTGGGCATTGTCGACCAGTTTCAGAAAGCAGGATTGCGAGTCTTTGGCCCGTCACAACGCGCGGCTGAACTCGAAGGCTCGAAGAAATTCGCCAAAGAAATGATGCGCAAGGCGAATGTTCCGACGGCCGATTTTCGTGTTTTTACGAATGCTGCTGAAGCAATGAGTTACATCGACGAGCGCGACCCGGGTGACCGGTTTGTGATCAAGGCCGATGGACTAGCTGCCGGCAAGGGCGTCACGGTCTGTTCCAACAACGAAGAAGCTCGCGATGCGATCAAGCGAATGTTGCTTCATCACGAATTCGGCGACGCAGGTGCCCGGATCGTGATCGAAGATCGCCTCGAAGGGGAAGAAGCGAGTCTGCTGGCGTTTGTCGACGGCAATACGATCGTTCCTTTGGAAGCGGCACAGGACCACAAGGCGGCTCATGACGGAGACACGGGGCCAAATACAGGCGGAATGGGCGCCTATAGCCCAACTCCGATTGTCACTCCGGAAATCGTCGATCTTGTGATCGAAAAAATTCTGATCCCGATCGTTCACGAGATGAACAAGGAAGGACGACCGTTTCGCGGCTGCCTGTATGCGGGCATCATGCTGACGAATCAGGGACCCAGGGTGCTGGAATTCAATGTTCGACTTGGTGACCCGGAAACGCAAGCGGTCCTGATGCGACTCAAGTCCGATCTGGCTTTGACAATGTTTGCCGCTGCCGATGGAAAACTGGATCAGATTGAACCGCTGGAATGGGATCCGCGTCCGGCGCTCTGCGTCGTCATGGCATCGGGCGGATATCCTGGTGACTACGAAAAAGGGATGCCGATTCGCGGTCTCGATGAAGCCGCACTTGTCCCTGAAACCAAAGTCTTTCACGCGGGAACGAAACTGGTCGGAGGCCAGATCGTCAACGATGGAGGCAGGGTATTGGGGGTCACGGCGATCGGCAACACGATTTCCGAGGCAAAATTAAGGGCCTACCAGGCAGTCAAATGTATCCGCTGGGACGGAGCCTGGTGCCGTAAGGATATTTCAGACAAAGCGAATCGTTACTAAAATTCTCGCGACAGCGACTAACGCGGAAACGAACTTGCAAACGAAGTCTCAAAAGGGACTGCGAGCAGAACAAATGCCAGACGCTTCGTCCGATAAACCACCTCGACGCACCCGTTACCAGGGGAAAAATCCGCGCCAGTTTCACGAAAAGTACAAAGAACATCAGCCCGAACGATATGCCGATGATATTGTCCGGGTCGTGGCTGGCGGACGTACACCAGCGGGGACCCATCGCCCGATTATGGTCAATGAGATCCTCGACATTCTGGCACCTTCCGCCGGTCAAATCGCCGTCGACTGCACATTGGGATACGGTGGCCACGCCGCAAAACTGCTTGCCGCCATCCAGCCTGGCGGACGACTGTTGGGAGTCGACGCGGATCCGATTGAGTTGCAGAAAACGGAGCTTCGACTACAGGAACTCGGCTATCCCGCAGAATCGCTTGTCGTCCAGCGGATGAATTATGCAGGAGTTGCCAGGTTGATCCTTTCCGAATCACCGGAAGGGGCCGATATCATCCTCGCGGATCTGGGACTGTCATCAATGCAAATTGACAATCCCGAACGAGGGTTCACGTACAAGTCAGACGGGCCACTCGACATGCGACTAAATCCGGAACGGGGGTTGCCTGCATCAGAATTATTATCGAAGCTCGACGTCACGGAACTCGCGGCGCTGCTTGAAGCGAACGCCGACGAACCTCAGGCAGCGAAACTGGCAGCGGCGATACTCGACGCACATGCTTCGTATCCGGTCAGGATGACGACGGATCTGGCCAACATCGTGGCCGACTTCGTCAAAAAGAGGAGGCAGGCGACCGAGGACGACATCAAACAGTCGATCCGCCGGGTCTTCCAGGCTCTGAGGATCGCGGTGAATGACGAATTCGGGGCACTCGACGCCTTCCTGAGACAACTTCCTTCCTGCCTGAAACCTGGCGGGCGAGTGGCGATCATGTCGTTTCACTCAGGAGAAGACCGACGCGTTAAACAAGCCTTCCGGAAGGGATTCAGTGACGGAACTTTTTCGAAGATTTCCGATGAGATCGTTCGCCCAACCCTGGAAGAGCAGCGAGCCAATCCCCGATCAAGCTCAGCCAAACTGAGGTTCGCAGTTCGAGCCCCGCTGGAGTTCAGGCTTGAGCCTGACCTTGTTGGAGTTCAGGCTTAAGCCTGTCTTTATTGAATTCCAGACTTCAGGCTGTCCCGGCCAGAACAATCATCATCCCGCCATCTTCAGTCGCCCTCCGTCAGCCTGCCCAGCCAACAATCCCTCGATCGACGCTCAAACCTTAAGTGCCTTTCGGCAAAGCCCGTTCAAGGTCAATCAATAGCGTCTCAATCTGGACAATTTCATCAGACGACAGATCCAGCCCCCCGAACCGGACGTCATAAAAGAACCGGGCCAATTGATCGGGAATCGCAGTCCGTCCGAGCGCATCCAGTTCAGGAGTAAACGCACTCGCGACACTTTCGGCAAACTCCCGTTGAGTTTGTTGCGGCTG
>JANXOO010001493.1 GCA_025353525.1 Schlesneria sp.
TTCCGATGATTGTTCTGAGGGCCGTCGGATTCGGTTACCGTTCTGATTGGCGAATTGCCGTGGATCGGGTCGGCAAAATTGTTCGTGATATGCTGCCTGTTGTTATCGGACTGTCGATCACGCAATTGAATTCGGTGCTCGACAGCTTCATCGCCTGGGGGTTTACCCAACCGGCAGATGCCGGACCGCAAATGCCATTACCCTGGTCGGCGAATTATCCGCTACCTGCGGGGACAGCCACGGCATTGTATCTCGGACAACGGTTGTACCAGTTCCCGCTGGGCGTTTTTGGGGTAGCACTCGGTACCGTGCTGTTTCCATTGTTGACATCGCATTCGCAGAGAGGTGAAACGGACAAACTGCGAGCTGATTTGTCACTCGGCGTGCGACTTGTGATCGCCATTGGTCTGCCGGCGAGTGCGGGATTGATGCTGATCGGTCACCCGCTCGCTACGCTTTTTTTTCAGTACGGACGCTTCGACGCCGAAGCGGCACGTCAGACCGGGGATATGATCGTCGCATACGGATCGGGGGTTTGGGCCTACTGTGGCCTGCTCATCCTGCAACGTGGATTCTATGCGGTTGGCGACCGAATGACCCCGATGTACGTCGGACTGTTGGCGATGGTCGTCAACCTCGTGCTGAATCTGACTCTGATCTGGCCACTTCATGGACGCGGTCTGGCCTTGTCAACCGCGTTTGTTGCTGCTGGTCAGTGCATCGCGACCGCACTTCTGTTACAGAGGCACGTAGGTCGATTGCTTTGGCCGGAAATCGGTCGCACGACACTGAAGACGCTGACGGCTACAATCGTGATGTCGATTGTTTGCCTGATCATACTGAGTTGGCTTGATCGCATGGAACTTCCCTTTGTCCGAACTGCTCGACTGGGAATACCGCTGGCCATCGGGGGAGTGATTTTTCTGCTCACTGCCCGCGTGTTGGGGCTGACGGAACCCTGGCTTTTGATCGCCGGCCGAAACAGAGTCACAACGGACCCGGACGAAAATCCGGTCTCGCAGGAATGAAGCACTTCTTTCTGTTTGAAGCAGGGAATGAGGCCTTCATCGACGGCACGTTTCCGCAACTCAATCAGACGCACCTGCAAAGTAACAACTTTCTGAACACGCTCATTCAAGGCCACGAGAGGTATCAGTTTCATGTCAATCGAAGTGAATGAATCGCCATCAGGACTCATGGCAACTCGCGAAGCGGCAAAAAACAGCGTCGCGGTATTCGAATGCGGAGACCGAACGCAGATTGAAGTGACCGGTTCGGATCGTGCCCGATTTCTAAACAGCTTCACCTCGAACGACATCAAGCGACTGAAGCCAGGACAGGGATGCGAAACGTTCGTGACCAACATCAAGGGTAAAGTCGTTGGACA
>JANXOO010000984.1 GCA_025353525.1 Schlesneria sp.
CCGACACCATGGTGGCCGCGAAAAAAAGTATGATGAGCAAGGACTCGATGATTCCGGCGATGGTCGCCAAAGAGATGGTGCATCAGGAAGTCATGCAGGACAAAGGTGCTCGCATGATGGTCGAGAAAGGGACGATGTCGAAAGCGACCGACGACAAAATGATGATGAGTGACGAACACGTTTCGATGGCGAGTGAAAAAATGATCGCCGAGCCGTCGTCCATGCAGATGCTGTTTCAGGAACTGGTGGCTCGTCACATCGCGTCCAAAAAAATGGCGATGATGAAAAAGTCAGATCCGAAAATGATGTCCATGGCAGGCAAAGAAGTGAAAGAAATGGTCATGGACGAAAAGGCCATGATGGAAACGAAGGCCGAAATGATGGCCAGCGATGACAGCGCCATGATGATGGCCCGCGAAGTACTGATTCACGCTCTGATGCTCGACAAAGACGTGATGGCTCTTGTCGAAAAAGAAGCAATGGTGCATGCCGACCCCAAAATGGCCCCGATGATGAGTGACGAAAAGCTGAAGATGGCGAGTGATTCGATGGCGAAAGACAAGGGAATGGTTAAAGGTATGATGAAAGAGACAATGGTGCGAAAGATGGCCGATACCAAAGAAAAAATGATGAAGGGCGATGCGAAGCCCAAAAAATAGTTCCCCGCACATCGCGCGATCGAATATCCGACCTCTGTCGACCTTTGGAAATCCCGGGCAGTTCCCATGAATGACATTCACGAAATTGCCGACAGTGAAATCACACCGCCCGCCTTCTATGACAATCGTCGCAACTTTTTGCGAGCGGGGGTGGTGGCGGGAAGTGTGATTGCAACGGGATCTCTCTACCGCTGGTTAAACCCCGTTCGTCTCGTCGGATCGGCCGGAACGCACGTTGTTCCAATCCAGCCGTCCGACGAATCTGCGGAAGAACTGCTCGCGAAAGGCTGGCGCGTCGATGAGACGATGACGGCGGAAACGAGCATCCTGAATTACAACAATTTCTACGAATTCACGACACAAAAAGAAGCCGTTGCCGCAGCGGCAGCGAACTTCAAAACCGATGGCTGGCAACTGGTTGTCGATGGCCTGGTCAACAAACCGCGAAGCTTTTCGATCGACGATTTGCACTCGATCAGCCGTCCGCAAGAACGCGTCTATCGCATGCGGTGCGTCGAAGCCTGGTCGATGGTCATTCCCTGGGCCGGTATTCCGCTTGCCCACTTGCTGGAAGCGGTCGAACCGATGCCCCAGGCGAAATTCCTCGCCTTCGAAACACTGTTTGATCCCGTCCGGATGCCAGGTCAAAAGGCGCGTGTTCTGGAATGGCCGTATATCGAAGGATTAAGACTGGACGAGGCCATGCATCCGCTGGCACTGCTGGCCACGGGACTCTATTCGAAAATGCTCCCTCCGCAAGACGGGGCTCCTCTACGGCTTGTCGTCCCGTGGAAGTACGGGTTCAAAGGGATCAAATCGATTGTCCGGATTTCACTCGTGGCCGAGCAGCCTAAAACGAGCTGGAACCGGTTTGCTCCTGACGAATACGGGTTTCTGGCGAATGTCAACCCGACGGTCGACCATCCACGCTGGAGCCAGGCGACCGAACAACGCATTGGCGAGTCTGGTCGTCGAGAAACATTAATGTTTAACGGATACGAACAACAAGTCGCGGGACTCTATTCGGGCCTGGACTTGCGACACGATTTTTGAACGTGGGTGACATGACTCAGCTTCAGTTTTTACGAGCGTTGGTCGTGTTGAACGGAATCGTTCCGTTGGCGATCCTGGCCGGGGACGCGTACCGGGGTCAACTCGGTGTGAACCCGGTCAACGATGCCCTGCATGTCACAGGGTTGCTGGCTCTCGTGTTCCTGCTCCTCTCGCTGCTGATGACACCCATGCGGTGGATCACCGGCTGGGGTGGCTGGATCGCCTTTCGGCGCGCGCTGGGGCTGTATGGATTCTTCTACACAGTATTGCACCTGTCGATCTACATCGGATTCGACCGTGGACTGAACCTTGCCAGTACAGTCCGTGAAATCGCACTGCGGCGGTTTCTTCAGGTCGGCATCGCAGCCCTTCTGCTGATGATACCGCTGGCCGTCACATCGACCAACGCGATGCTGCGAACGATGGGCGCCCGCCGCTGGAAACTACTGCACCGCACCGCCTATCCGGTGGCGGTGCTCGGCGTCGTTCATTACTACATGCTCGTCAAGTCCGATGTACGCCAACCTTTGGCATTCGGCGGCGTTCTTGCAATTCTGCTCGGTGCCCGGTTCGGACGACATTACCTGGAACTCCGGCAGAATTCTCTGAAAGCGGTTCGCGGAAACGGACCGGCAACACCCGGACGGTCGGTTCCGATCCGTCCTGAAGGCAAGCTGGAAACAGCGAGCGCCCCAGAATCCCTTCGAACGACAACTGTCGTATCGGGTAATCCGGCGTCGGCGGAACTCACCCGAACGCCTGATGCCGGGATTCCTCGAAAGCAGTGGAAGGGGATTTTGAAGGTCGCTGCAATTTTTCAGGAAACGTCGGATGTCAAAACGTTTCGGTTGACGGCGTCAGACGACGGAGTGTTTCCGTTCGCGTATTTGCCAGGTCAATTCCTGAATCTGCAACTGACAATTGATGGCAAACGCGTGAATCGGTCATACACGATTGCGTCGTCACCCACCCGGTCGGACGCCTGCGAATTGTCGATCAAGCGAGAGCCGATGGGACTTGCGTCCCGATTTCTTCACGACCATCTGAAGGTCGGCGATATTTTGGAAGTCTCGGGGCCATCGGGCAAGTTTGTGTTCACGGGCCACGATGGCGAAAATGTGTTGCTGATTTCAGGTGGCGTCGGGATTACTCCAAACATGTCGATCCTGCGGTATCTGACCGATCGCGACTGGTCCGGGACGATCTGGTTTCTCGTCGTGGCAAAGACCGAACAGGATCTGATCTTTGAAAAGGAACTCAATCGGCTCAAGGGGCGATTCCCCCGGTTGAACGTGTGCATGACGTTGACTCGATGCGATGAGACGACTTCGTGGAGCGGCGAGCGAGGCCGAATAACAGCTTCGCTATTGACGCAGTTCGCGCCCGACTTGAAGCAGATGCCGATCTTTTTGTGCGGACCCAATCCGATGATGGATGCCACGCACGAATTGCTGCTGGAGATAGGAGTTCCGGACACTCAGATCAAAACCGAGGCATTCGGATCGAAAAAGGGATTAAAGCTGACTCTGTCCGACGCGGCCCAGACACCGGCACATGAATCAACGATGCCCGTGAGGGCCCCGGATAGCGGAGTTTTGAAACCTTCCGAGTCCGGAACGAGGCAAATTACGTTTGCGCGTTCCATGATTGAGGCAATTGCTTCAGCGGAAACGTCCGTACTGGAAGCAGCAGAAGCATCGTCGATCGAACTTCCCTACGAGTGCCGGTCAGGAATCTGCGGGCAATGCAAAATCCGACTGGTTGACGGCACCGTGAGCATGGATTGCGAAGACGCACTCAGCGGTTCAGAAAAAGCGTTGGGCTGGATTCTTGCCTGCCAGGCACGTCCGCAGACGCATCTCGTCATCGACGCCTGACCATTCACATCGTTCGTGCGTCGAACAGATTCCGGATGATCGCCAAACCGATGGCGGGGCGTTTGCCCGATTGACAACGCGTTTGCCGCATTGGTCAGATCATTCCGCCTTTTGTGATGACGATTCTTCACCTTGCTGTGGTCGGATTGATTCAAAGTAACGTCGGATCGTTTGTCGGTGTCCGAGCGGAATCTGCTCGTTCTCGAGAACCGCTTCACTCATCTTTTTGTATTTCTGGTAGACGTCCTTGTAACCCCGCTTACCTTCCTGGCGGCCTTCGGAAGACGAGCTGGTTTCGAAGTCGGAATCTCCATCGCCAGACATCCCGGTCACTTGCTCGCGGTTCATGCCGGAATTCAGGCTCGTTGGATCTCCATCAATGTTACCGCTTTCGCCCATTCCCCAGTTTGTTGACGATTCTTTCGACTTTTGCTTCTTCTTGCCTTTGCTGGTGCTGTTCTGCTGAACGTTCGATTTGCTGTCGCTCAGTTCCGCCAGTTCGTTATTCAGCAAGTCGTTGATCTTCTTCTTTCTGGCTTGTTTGCCAACTCGTTCGCCCAGCTTTCTGGCCCCGCCCATTGCCTGATCGTCATCATCGCCTTCGATTCCTTCGGCAATGTCTTTGGCAGCATCACTGATGGCTCCGTCGGCACCATTGCCCGATCGTTGCGACGCCTTCTTCAGCTTTTCGGCGGTCGTGCGAGCTTCGTTGCGTTCGAATTCCAGATCGGACAACTCGCCAAGTTCTTTCATGGCCTTGTCGTACTTCCCTTCGGCCAGGGCCTGCCCCGCACCTTGCAGAGCTTTGGCGGATGCCATCGCTTCGCCAATTTCCTGAAGTTGCTGGTCGACCTGCTCGATGCTCGACTGACTTTGAGCCGACTGGATCGCCGCCTGCATTTCAGAAATCTTCGCGAGGGCTTCTTTCACATCGACGCCAGGTTCTTTCAGTTCGGCCGCTTTCTCTTTCAGTTCTTTCAAAAGCTGGTCAAGTTCCGGGTCGACATCCTGTTTGAGTTCGTCTTCGAGTTCCTTGAGGCTTTCGGAAATCTCGTCCGCCTGGGCAACAATCTGTTCATCGGGAACCGGTGGACCAGCGGCCGCCTCTTCCTGTTTCAAAGGGATCAGCGCAAATACGATCGCGGCGGCGGCAGCAACCAATGCACCGTTCAGCAGTCGAGGGACGGTCAGTGGTGCGACGGCCTGAGGTTCCATGCGGTCCAGGTGCTGCATGGCGTCAGCCAGTTGCAAGCTGGCAAAGGCTTGCTTGTCAGCGGGAATACGCCGATGGGCAAAGTCGAGTGCCGAAGCGGTGCGGTCCTTCCATTGATAGTGTTGATCAATCGCTCGTGCGGCGGCGATCCAGTTCGGCCGAGGCAATAACAACAGTACGGCAGCGAATCCGCCGAGTAACGGCCCGGCAACGATGGCTGCCGCAGCCATCCATCCGCCATCGGCCCATTGGATTGCCAGCCGCGTCGCGGCGCATCCAATACCGATAGCGGCACCACACAAAAGCCCCCCGACCATCCATGCGCACATTGCTTGCATCAATTGACGGCGACGAATCGGTTGAAGTCGCGAACGAAGATCTTCGGTCATTTGGAGGATTCCCGGAAAACGTCACCACCCGGTAAAACGGCGGCTCAACGGGCACTTATGAGGGCACTTAGAGACAAGGCGTCTGAGAGACTACCGTCCCGGTATCGGCTCGGCAAGTTCAATTCCCGAAAAAAAGAGGATTTGAGGGAATCCGCAAATTCGCAGATTTTCCGGTTGCATTTCGTCACCAAAATCGCCAAAACAATACTACTGCCAGAAGTTGCCCCCCGACGAACTTTCTTCGAGACTCCAATCCTGTTGAACCAACTGATTCACGACTTGCGAACCTGACGTTCTGTTTCCTGTCTGAACATCAATGATTCATTCTGCCGACTTTTGATACGTGTTTGTCGCAACGCCTCCGCGACCGACTCGCACGTCATTGTAGATCTACTGCTTCAGTCCCCTCAAACTTGCAAATCAGAACACTATGAACATGAAGCCTCGCCCGTCGTATCCGCGCCCCAATTCCACTTCCGCTGCATCTCCGATCGGATGGGATATACCCGAAACGGCGCCACTGTCAGCGTCAAGAGCGCGTGAAACGCCGATCATCCGCGATGGTGCACCGGTCCGGGATTCTGCTCCGATTCCGATCCCAATTCCTTCTTCCGCACCAAACGAAGATATTGATGACGATGATTCGCGGCACTTCGTTGCTGACGAACGGTATGAAGAAATCAAGAGGGGCGATACCGATATTCATATCGCAGAACTTCAGCGACTGACGATGAAGGACCTGATCGTACTGGCCCGGCAAGAGAACATCACCGAATACACGGGGCTGAAGAAACAGGACCTCATTTTCAAGATCCTGAAAGAGCGGACGAAAATGAACGGGCTGATGTTCGGCGAAGGGACGCTGGAAATCCTGCCCGACGGGTTCGGATTCTTGCGAGCGGCTGATTACCACTATCTGCCCTGCCCGGACGATATCTATGTGTCACCCAGCCAGATCCGCCGCTTCGGACTTCGTAACGGAGCGATGGTGGCCGGACAGATTCGCCCTCCTAAAGAAAACGAGCGCTATTTCGCATTGCTTCGCGTCGAGGCAATCAACAACGAAGACCCGAACCTGCTGACAGAGAAAGTCTTTTTCGACGATCTGACGCCGCTCCATCCGACGCGACGGCTGAAACTGTGCAGCGATCCGAATGAACTGAGCACTCGTGTTGTTGACATGGTGGCTCCGATCGGGATGGGACAGCGTGGGCTGATCGTCTCGCCGCCAAAAGCCGGCAAGACGATATTGTTACAGAAGCTCGCGAAAGCGGTGCTGGCCGCTGACCCCGACGTTTACGTGATTGTGCTGCTGATTGACGAGCGACCCGAAGAAGTGACCGACATGGAACGTCAGGTCAAAGGAAAGAATTGCGAAGTCATCAGCAGTACCTTTGACGAACCCCCTAGCCGGCATATCCAGGTCTCGGAAATGGTGATCGAAAAGGCCAAGCGAATGGTCGAGTACGGTCAACACGTGGTGATCTTCCTGGATTCGATCACGCGACTTGCCCGCGCCTGGAATGCAGAATGCCCTCATTCGGGAAAGATTCTGACGGGGGGTGTCGATGCGAATGCCCTTCAGCACCCGAAGCGATTCTTCGGTGCCGCCCGAAATGTCGAAGAAGGGGGCAGCCTCACAATCGTCGCGACAGCCCTCGTCGACACCGGCAGCAAGATGGACGATGTGATCTTTGAGGAGTTCAAAGGGACTGGTAATACCGAACTGCACCTCGATCGACGCATGGTCGAAAAGCGGGTCTGGCCCGCGATTGATGTCAACAAGTCAGGAACACGACGCGAAGAATTGCTGCTCAGCGAAGAAGAACTGCGTCGCGTCTGGCTGCTGCGTCGCGTCCTGAACGATATGAATCCGGTCGAAGCGATGGAACTGCTGACCAGTCGGATGCGGCGGACAAAAAATAACGACGAATTCCTGATGACGATGAACCTGAACTGAAAGATGGTCTCGGCAGTTTGACAGATGCGATGGAGAAATTGACAGATGAAGGCGGCAGGATGAAACAGAACGTTCTGGAAGGTGATTTGCTTGCGAGCAATGCGCGCGTGGCGATTGTCGTTTCGCGGTTTAACGATCTGGTCACGGATCGACTTTTGGCAGGAGCCGTGGACACATTTCGTCGGCACGGTGTTTCCGATGACAAGATCACGGTTGTAAAAGTTCCCGGTTCGTTTGAAATTCCGCTGCCCGCAAAGATTCTGGCGGAAAGTGGTAAATTTGACGCTGTGGTGTGCCTGGGCGCTGTGATTCAGGGCGAGACCTCGCATCACGAATACATCAATCATCCGATGGCGGCTGCGATCATGCAGGCGTCCATTTCCAGCGGAATCCCTGTGACGTTCGGCGTTCTGACGTGTCAGTCAATGGAACAGGCATTGGATCGCGCCGGAGGGAAATCCGGAAACAAGGGGATTGAAGCATCGCTGGCAGCGATCGAGATGATTAATTTGCTTCCAAAACTGAAATGAATTTTCCTGATTTGTCCTTCCCAGAGTCATCTGCATGTCATCCCGCCGTCATCAAGCCCGTGAAGTCGTTTTGCAAATGTTGTTTCAGAAAGATCTGAATCCCGACATTTCTGCCGATGCGATCCGCGAGCAAATTCAGGAACTGCTTGAAAACAACGAACAACTCTGCCGGTTTGCGTGGAGTCTGTTTGCAGGGACTGTCGAATCACAAAAGGCGATCGATCAAAAGATCGAGTCGGTCGCATCCAACTGGACGGTCAGCCGCATGCCACCGACCGACCGCAACGCGATCCGACTGGGCGCGTTTGAACTTCTTTACACTGACACTCCGCATCCCGTCGTGATCGACGAAGCACTGGAACTTGCCAAAAGCTTCGGTACGGCCCAATCGGCATCATTCGTGAACGGGATTCTCGACAAGCTCGTTCCATCGATCAAACGATCAGCACCCGTCAATCGCGAACCCGCATCCCGCGACGAACCCCCGAAAGCATTCCCCTAAGGCCAGAGTTCCAAAGTTCGTGATGCGGATAATCCGTTTGTGTTTTTGCAGAATATGAAGTTTCAGATGACCGATTCTCCGACGGATCTGTTTCGAATTCTCGATGCATCAGCCAATCGGACGCGTGAAGGGCTACGCGTTGTCGAAGACTTTGTGCGGTTTGCACTGAACGATGCCCATCTTTCCCGATTCCTGAAAGAATGCCGACACGAACTGACCGCCATCCTGGCGACGCTCCCTGCGTCCAGCCTCCTGGCTGCTCGCGATACCTTGTCCGATGTTGGCACAACAATTTCCACACCCGCTGAAACGTTGCGAACGACGACGGTTGATGTCGTTCGGGCGTCGTTCAAACGGACGCAAGAAGCGCTGCGGACTCTGGAAGAGTATGGCAAAATCGCCGATCCGAAAATCGCCTCACGATTCGAACAATTGCGGTATCAGATCTATACCGCAGAGAAAGCAGTCTTGAAAACGGAAGCGGCCCGGAGTCTGCTTCACGATCAACGCGTCTATTTGCTGATCACTTCAGCGCTGTGCGAATGTGGTCTGGAAGCCGTCGTGAAATCGTCGCTCGACGCTGGCGTGAGGATGTTTCAGTTGCGCGAGAAAACGATGCCGGATCGCGAACTGGTGTCGCTCGCACGAGCGGTTCGCGCGTGGACCGCTCAGGCAGGAGCCCTGTTAATCATCAACGATCGCCCCGATATCGCCATTCTGGCCCGGGCCGACGGCGTGCATGTCGGGCAGGACGAGTTGACCATTCAGGATGCGCGAACGATTGTTGGACCCAATTGTCTGGTAGGAGTTTCAACGCATTCGATCGAGCAGGCTCAACGCGCGGTCATCGAAGGTGCCGATTACATCGGTGTCGGCCCGACGTTTTCGAGTGGCACCAAAACGTTTGCCGATTTTCCTGGCCTGGACCTGATTCGTCGAGTTGCATCGGAAATCAGTTTGCCCTGGTTTGCCATCGGTGGCATCGAAGACCGCAATGCGGCCGATGTCAAGAAGGCAGGTGCAACACGAATTGCCGTCAGCGGCACGGTTTGCCGCAGCCGGAACCCGGCGGATGCAATCAGGCAACTGGCATTTACCTGATACGTGATTCGCATCATACGGGATTTGTTTTTAATCGGTCCGGGTGTCAGCAGATTTCAATGACCCTGTCACGCGGGGCTGGCCTGAGTCATCCTCTGTGTGCTCGCATATCCTGCTCGTCGACGGATTTGGTGACCTGCGCGACGAGAGTTTGCGCGGCAATCGAAGGCTTCTTGTCTCTATTATCAGGGACGAATTCCGGCTTTCAAATTGACGCACGCTTGTTTGCTTCCTTATGATGCCATAAGTCACGATTGATGCCTTCTCCCCGCCGCAAAAATCCTCCCGCCTGATCGAATGTCCCTGGAGTCGAACCACATGCTGGTTTCCCGATTCACCGTGTTGTTACCGATTTTGATTGTATTCGTCGGTATTCATACGGCGTTGGCTCAAGAACCCGTTATTGGTGGAACGGTGCCCGGCGCACTCGCACCGGGTGTGATGGCTCCGCTTCAGATCAATGGCGGAAACCTGGCAGTCGCCAAAC
>JANXOO010001024.1 GCA_025353525.1 Schlesneria sp.
AACATGCACGACGAATCGGGTCGTGGTCGCGACAGCAAAGTCGATCTCAACCGCGCGGGAACGCCGCTGGTCGAAATCGTGACCGAACCCGATTTGCGTTCGGCCGAGGAAGCTCGCAAGTTCCTGGAAGAGTTGAAACTGCTGCTGACGTACCTGGAAGTTTCGGACTGCAATATGCAAGAGGGAAGTTTGCGGTGCGATGCGAACGTCAACTTGCATGTCGCCCAACCCGATGGAACGAGTGTTCCAACGCCGATCGTCGAAATCAAGAATCTGAACAGTTTTCGTTACACCGAGCAGGCCATCGAATTCGAAGTGGCTCAGCAATGGAAATCGTTTCAGCAGACCGGAATTCGCATGGGAGCCAAAGGGGGCCACAAGCGAACGGTCGGATTCGACCCTGATCGCGGAACGACGTACCCCTTGCGCGAAAAAGAAGAGGCTGCCGATTATCGCTATTTCCCTGATCCGGACCTGGTTCCTGTCATTTCAACGGCCGGACAAGTCGCTGCCATTCGGGCCGAAATGCGTGAACTTCCCTCGGAAAGGCGACAGCGATTCCTGAACGAATATCGGCTGACCCCTTACGACGCTGCCGTGATCATTGACCAGGGACATGCAGTGGCAGATTACTTCGAGCAAGTTGCCAAATCGTGTGGGGACGGCAAGCAGGCGGCCAACTGGCTGACCCAAGACCTGCAAGCCGCGATGAAAAATCGCAACGAATCGATTGCCGATTTTCCAATTCGACCACCGGTCTTGGCAGCACTGTTGCAGCGAATCAACGAGAAGCGGATTACGATCAAATCAGCGCGTGAGGTCTTTAATGCAATGTTGGCTGGTTCTGAAGAAACTGCAGAATCAACGGTGCAACAGATCGATGAATTGATCGCCTCACGCGGTCTGGCGATTGTGCAGGATACCGGTGCCATTGATACAGCGATTGCCGAAGTTGTCGCTCGTAACGCGAAAGCCGTTGCAGACTTCAAAGGGGGGAACGAAAAAGCGGTCGGAGCTCTGATCGGACAAATCATGAAAGCGGTGAAAGGAGCCGATCCGCAAACGGTTCGAGAAAAACTGCTCGCAAAACTGGCTGAAAGCTAGAGATTCATTCATTTCTCGCTTCTTCACTTCTCCGCTCGGTCCCGTATACTCTGCGTCTGTGGTGAATAAACTTTGTATTTCTCTACCCCATATCGGCGAAAGAGGAAGATATCGGCGAAAGAGGAAGCTAAGGAACGGCGCATCAACGATTATCGCAATCGGACAGGGTCTATCCACGCGGGTGACACTTTTCGTGGATTGTTTTGAGTCGACTGTGGTCGACTTGCGTGTAGATCTGTGTGGTGCG
>JANXOO010001030.1 GCA_025353525.1 Schlesneria sp.
CCGTACCGTTCGGGATGGTTCGTCTTAGTCCCGATACTGTTTCTTTGCTCGGAAAACGTGCGACGAACTCGTCGGGTTACTATTTCTCCGACCCCCGAATCCTTGGTTTCAGCCATACGCGATTGGCCGGGACCGGTGCTACCGACGGAGGAAATTTCCTGGTCGTCCCCTGTGTGGCAGAGTCCGTCAAAACTCATCGGCGTGGGCTCAATGTCAGCTATTCCCATCACAACGAAGTCGCGTTTCCAGGGTACTACGGCGTTCAACTTCCAAACCTGGGCATCACGGCCGAACTCACTGCCACCCGTCGAGTCGGAGTCCATCGATATACTTTTTCGGAACATCATTCTCCGCGCATTCTGATCGATGTCACAAGCGTACTCGGCAAAGGTTCCAGCAAGTCTGGCGAAATTCGAGTGCTTCCCGAGTCGAATGAGGTTGAAGGAACGGTCGAGACGTTCGGAACGTTTTCGAAGCGATACGGCGGCTTGAAAGTCTGTTTTGTGGCCCGCTTCAGCCGCCCGATCCAGGAATTCAGAACCTGGTCAGGTGAAACAGGTACCGAGGGAGCAGTGACCGCGCTGGGTGACGATCTCGCGATCGATGTCGGTTTTCAAAAGGACCTTTCGTTGCGGACTGTGGAACTGAAACTGGCGATTTCGTACGTCAGCATCGCGAACGCTCGAGCCAACCTCGAACAGGAAGCGGGAGATCGAAACTTTGATCGCGTGTTGACCGAAGCCATCGCCAGATGGGAAGAGAAACTCGCGACGATCCAGGTGACCGGCGGTACGAAACAACAGAGAACAATCTTCCGAACGGCACTTTATCATGCGTTGCAGATGCCGACCGTGTGCAATGACCGCAACAGCGAGTACATGGGATTTGATCGACAAATTCATCGTGCCGAGGGTTTTAATTACTACACCGACATGTCGCTGTGGGACACATTTCGGACAGTTCATCCCTTGTTCAATCTGATCGCGAGAACCGAACAGCGAGATATGCTGAAATCTCTGCTGATGATGTCGGAACAGGGAGGGTATCTCCCGCGATGGCCATCGGGCGGTGGCTACACCAACTCGATGTTCGGCACCCCGGCGGATATTGTCATCGCCGAATCGTATTTGAAAGGCATCCGCGATTTTGACGTGGAACAGGCTTACGCGTCGATGAAGAAAACCGCCCTGGGGCCCGTACCACCTGGATCCCGGTTTTCCGGCCGCACGGGGATCGAACATTATTTGAAGCACGAGTATTGTCCCGCAGACCTGATGAAAAAGTCGGTCGCCAGTACAATCGAATACTGCTACGCCGATCGCGCCATCGCCAATCTGGCAAAGGCGCTTGGCCGACAGGAAGACGCGGTACTTTTCGATCAGCATGCCCGGTTCTATCGAAACCTCTGGAATCCGGAGACGCAATTCTTTCATCCACGCGATTCGAAGGGGCGGTTTTCCGAGGCGTTTCAGCCCGAGATGTTAACCTATGTTGACTTCACCGGTGCTTTGACGCATGCGTATGTCGAAGGGAGCGCCTGGCAATGGCGTTGGGGCGTTCCGGCGGATGCCGCCGAGTTAATCCCTCTCTTCAAAAGCCGGGAATTCTTCATTGAGCAACTCGAGGAATTCTTCGTGCGTTCACCGGCTGCGGTCGGAGTGAACCCGAACGCCTGGTATTGGCACGGGAATCAGCCGGATCTGTATGCGGCGTATCTTTTCAATTATGCCGCCCGTCCTGACCTGACACAAAAATGGGTGAGCTGGATTTTGGCGACAAAGTATGGCGACCAGGATAACGGACTGGATGGTAACGATGACGGAGGCACGATCTCAGCCTGGTACGTCCTCAGTTCGCTGGGGATTTTTCCAACCGCAGGAACCGATCGCTACGAGATCACCAGCCCGATCTGGGAACGAGCCGAAATCC
>JANXOO010001058.1 GCA_025353525.1 Schlesneria sp.
CGACGGAGCCGAAATCGATCACGTCGAGATCTTCGGTCCGGCGGCCGATCATGAAAACCACAGCCGCAACTTTGTACTCTGTCCCGGTCGCGCTTATGATCGCTCGCCCTGCGGAACGGGGACATCGGCCAAACTCGCATGCCTCTTCGCAGACGGCAAGCTGAAGCCGGGAGAAACATGGCGGCAAGAAAGTATACTCGGAAGCGTCTTTGAGGGTTCAATTCGCGTCGAAGGCGACAAGATCATTCCGCGCATTGCTGGAACGGCGTACATCACGGCCGAGACGACGTTGATCTTCGATCCAGCCGATCCATTTCAATCGGGAATCCAGGCGTGACCAAACGTGTAATCGTGATCGGCGGAGGGGTGATCGGTGCGGCCTGTGCACACTATTTACATGCGTCGGGCTGGCAAGTGAGGATAGTCGAAAAGAAGGGGTTCGGCAGCGGCGCCGCACACGCCAACTGTGGATACGTCAGCCCCAGTCACGTCTTGCCGATCCCAGGCCCAGGCGTGATCGGAAAGACACTGAAGGCAATGCTCAGCCCGAATTCCCCGTTTTCGATCAAGCCCCGATTCGATCCCGCGTTGTGGAGCTGGTTGATTCAGTTTGCCCGCTACTGCAATGCCAGGCAGATGCTGGCGGGTGGAAAGACGATTCAGAAACTGCTCAATTCGTCGAGAGCGATGTATGATGATCTTTTTGAAAATGAACCCCTTGATGCCGAATGGCAAACATCCGGGGTCCTGTTCCCGTTTCTGAATCAGGCGGGAATGGATCACTACGCTGAAACCGATAAACGACTGAACACGGAATTCGGACTCGCTGCAGTGCGTTATGACGGCGACGCGGTCTCGACGCTCGAACCGGCTCTCAAATCGGGGCTGGCGGGAGGCTGGTACTATTCCGCAGATGCTCACCTTCGGCCCGATAAACTGATGTCATCCTGGAAACAACTCCTGCAATCGCGAGGCGTTGAGATTCATGAATGGCATGAATTTCAAGGGTTTTCAAAG
>JANXOO010001128.1 GCA_025353525.1 Schlesneria sp.
CAATATCCCTTATCTGTACGCCGACGACGGGGTGATCGAAAAGTGGCGAGTCGAGACGAGTATTGAAACTGGATTAAAGATCGGAATCAACTGGCAGGGAAACCGCCAGAATCCGCTGGATCGCGGACGTTCATTTGGACTTTCAGAGCTTGAATCGATTGGAAACATACCGGGCGTCAAACTGTTCAGCCTCCAGAAAGGTGACGGTCGCGAGCAGATTCAGGAATTGTCAGGACGATCCCGGGTGACCGATTTCACCGACCGGATGGATGAATCGACGGGTCCGTTCCTTGATACCGCCGCACTGATGATGAATCTCGATCTGGTCATCACGTCCGACACTTCGATTGCGCATCTGGCAGGAGCGCTGGGTGTCCCGGTGTATGTCGCGTTGAATCGGACGCCGGACTGGCGCTGGCAACTGAACCGCGATGACAGCCCCTGGTATCCGACAATGCGTCTATTTCGCCAGACATCTCGCGGTGACTGGTCAGGCGTGTTTCACCGAATGGCAGAAGAGATCCGGTTGCGGTTGTGATGCTTGACGATGATCAGAGTCTGCTGGCAACAAATGGTCCGTTCGTTCAGTTCGTGCCACGGATTGAACGGTTAGGCGATAGTTTCTGCGATAAGAGACTGTTATATTGCCCGAGTCGCAGATGAAAGCTCTCATCAGGCGATCGGCAGGAAGGGAAATGCCGTTCGCCTTGAAAGCCGATTTCCAGGGTATCACGCCAGGGCCGGCTTTTGGTGCCCGGCGTTCAGATGGAATTTGGCCATTTTACGGTGTAAGGGCTCGCACGACTTTCTGCCACAGAATTCCGCTCTCCGATTTGTCACTCGGCCGTCGGAAACAACATTCTTCCGATGGAAATGACATGGACAACAACTCGATTCAGGAATCATCGGACGATCAAACTTCGTTCGACACGAATCCCGTCAACCCGGTGGCGGTCGAATCGGTGCCGACACTGAGAGGTTACGCATGGCTGGCATGGATTGTGATCGCGATCACGGTTGGCGTCATCATGCTGCCAGGCTTCTTGCAAAGCCATGAGCCGGCTGGCGAATTATCGACCGTCACGCTCGAACTTCCAGCCAGGTACCTGGTTGGGGCTGCCAGCCTGGCTGGTAAAGACACAATGGATGTAGCACAGATTCATTCGATATTCGGGAAAGGTCCCCTGCGCCAACGTCTGATGGAATCGGTGTTGCTGGCGGAATTGTTGAGTCCCGAAAAGGGCTTGAATTCACTCCGTCAGATCGAGACGGAAATTGAGACTGGCAAACTTATCGCGAGTGATGCCGATCGCAGGTTATTTCATTATCTGCAACAAATCGAGACGGCCACGAAAGAACACCAACCTCTCGGCGAAGCCCTGCAAGCCGAATGGCCGACGGCTCAATCGCTGCTTCCTGAACAATTGGGCTGGGTCGGGAAACTCGCGGTGCTTCCGGCCGGAAGCCCTGATCTCGAAGGGCGGTCGAAGCTGCTCGCACAGGCGAGGCGAACACTGTTTGTGATACTGGGTGTCTTTGTTGCGGCCATGATTGCGATCACATGTGGTGCGGTTCTGCAAATCCTGTGGTGGGGATTTGCAATCCTGGGTCGACTGAGTTCCAGGATCGAAACGCTCAGGGGAAACAGTGGTATTTACGCCGAGACGTTTGCAGTCTGGTTGGCGCTTTACCTGGCAATCGGTGTTCTCATGAGGTTCCTTCCCCTCCCCAAATTGGGGATGATCTGGATCGTGATCCCGCAAATCGGCAGTCTGGCGGCACTCGCCTGGCCCGTCTTGCGTGGCATCCGTTGGCAGGATGTTCGCAAGGACATTGGTCTGAGTTTCGGCACCGACGCCTGGTCAACGCCATTTCTGGGGATCGGAACATATCTTGCCGCCCTGCCGGCTCTCATGGTGGCAATGATTTTCACGCTGTTGATGATGTTTGTTGCGAGCCGGTTTTCCGGTATGGGCGATGATGTTTCTCCTCCCGTTCATCCGATCGTCGAACCGCTTTTTCGTGGCAGTTGGACCGTCAAATGGCAACTGGTTTTCGTTGCCGTTTTCGCGGCGATTCCGGAAGAGATCATGTTCCGCGGCGTTCTTTACCGACACCTGCGTGAATCCGGAAAATCGATGGGCTATGTCGGCAGCGTAGCCTTTGGTGTCATTATCAGCAGCCTGGTATTCGCAGCCATTCATCCTCAGGGACTGTTTGGAATTCCAATCCTGATGACCCTGGCCGCCGTTTTTGCACTCGCTCGGGAATGGCGAGGTTCACTGGTCCCGTCGATCATCGCGCACGCACTGGTCAACGCGGGAATCAGCGGCGTCTTGCTGCTGATCGCCGACTGATTGTTTCCTGACAGCCAGGATCGCGGATTAACGCGCAGCGCTGAACATTGTAGCGAAGGTCTGCGTTAAGAACTCTCATGCCCCCGAACCACATCAACCGAAACGGAATGCCTGAATCCTTGCGGATCACTCAAAAGAAGCGGTTCCGTTTCAATGCCGTCGGGTTAGGATTGGCGCATGAACAATTGTCGC
>JANXOO010001148.1 GCA_025353525.1 Schlesneria sp.
GCCGCGATTCGACCAGCGTTCGACCGTACCATGCCGCCAGCCATGTCTGTTGGCCGCCACCCAGCCAGACTCCCGTTGATTCATCAAGAACAACCGAGAATTCCGGATCGTTCGATTCGGTCCGCGACTGCGAATGAAGCACATCGACCGACTTGACGTCGTATTTCAACCAGTCGTCGCGATATTGCCTGATCGTTCCTTCGTCAACGTTTTCCGCAGGGATGACAACGATGCGGGCATTTCGTCCGCCCGCCAGTTCGATGAATCGCTGGCGAATCATTTCGGAAAGTTGACCTCCGCCCGCAATTAACAGCGTGCCGCCCGATTGAAAGACGTTGGGATACGAACGGCCTTCGACGCGATGCACCCGACGGCGAATTTCCGCTCGCAGGCAGACACCGATCCCGATTGATACGAAGATTGCACACATCCAGAAGACAATCCTGTGGCGCGGTATTTTCCACCAGGTTCGTTGCCCGGTCGATTGTCCTGACTCCGCAGGGGGTCGCCGAGGATCAAGTTTCGCTAGGATGCGCCAAAGAGACTTTGGTTCTGCAGACATAATGGCCCTCTGGTTCGAGCAGATGTGATCCGAACAGATATGACACAGAGTCTTGAGAATGACGTGATGTCTTTAATTATTGTCGGTTGGTGACGAATTGGCAAGCATGAAAAAAAACCTTTTGCTACTGCGGCATGCAAAATCGAGCTGGAACTCGCCAGATCTGGATGACCGCGACCGTCCGCTGAATGCGCGCGGTCGCAAGGCGGCGACGCGGATGGGACGACTTTTGAACGAAGAATCGCTGGTCCCTGAACTCGTTCTGTGTTCGATTGCCAGGCGAACGCAAGAGACGGCCGACCTGGCCTTTGCGCAGGTCCCGGCTGGTCCTTCTATTTCACTGCGAGGCGAACTCTACCATGCTGATCCCCTCAAAATCGGCGCTGTTGTGATGACGGTCGCCGAACCGTTTCAATCGGTTTTGTTGATCGGCCACAATCCTGGCCTTGAAGAATTCCTCGCTCAGTACACCGGGGAATTGCATCCAATGCCTACAGGAACACTGGCCTGGATCGAATTTGAACTGGACACATGGTCCCGATTAGGGAACGTCACCCGCGGATCATTGAAACGCATTTGGCGACCACGCGAAATTGATACCGATTGAAAACGACGGGCCGGTCGCGAAACGGCGGTTCACGAATCGTTTCTGCACCGAATCAGTCGACCCTGGATGACGAGCGCCAGCAGCAGTACGATCCCCAGCAGAAATGGGCGCAGCAATTCGAATTGCATCACCCAACTTGCTTCCAGCAAATTGTCTTTGATGCTGTCGGTTAACGGTGACTGTTCGATCAACTGTTTGACATTTGTCAGATTGAGTCCCACCTTCAGCACGGTGAAACTGAAGACACCGACGAGTGTCTTTCCCATACTTCCTTCCCCGCCAAAAAGGCTGGTTCCCCCCAGTACGACACAAGCGACGGCGTCCAGCAACAGGTCTCCGTTTTGTTCCATACTGACACTGTTCATGCGGCCCGAATTGACCAATCCACCGCAAGCCGATGTCATGGCACAGATGGCCAGACAAGCAATCACAATCCGATCGGTTCTGACACCGGCAAGTCGCGCTGCCTCACGATTGCCGCCCGTCATATAGACATAACGACCGAATCTTGTGTGTTGCAGGACCAGATGAGCGGTGATCATTACGAATGCTGCCAGGACCGCATTTTGCGGGATGATCAATGTTCCCGGTCGACCCGCATCAAGTTCAGCCAGGGACGAATTTCCGATCGTTCCGAGAATCGGCGGGACAGAGAATTTCTGGCTTTGCGTCAAAAAGCCTGCAAGTCCCCGTGCGATATTCATCATCGACAACGAGATAATGAAACTCGGCAACCCCGATGAAACCGTCAACCACCCTGATATCAGCCCAATCAACACAGCAACGATCAGCGGAAATGCCAATACAAATGCCGTCGTCATCGCACCGACGGACTCGGCTCCGTTCACTTCTTTGGGGCCGGCTGCGAACCGGGATTCCCACAAGATTCCGCATACGCAGGCGGACAAGAGCGCAACAGTCCCTACAGACAGATCAATTTCCGCGCAGAGCAAAACGAATGTCAGGCCCGTAGCAACAATCGCCAGTACCGACCCCTGCTTCAGGATCATGGACAGCGTTCCGAGATTCAGAAAATCCGAGGCCACGAGCGAAAAGACCAGGACCATCGTCGCCAGACTGATTAGCGGCGCAAAATCAGCAATCTGAATCCGGGGAGACTCCGCGATTTCATTGAGCTTGGCCATTGGGTCGTTTCTTGTCCCGTCGCGGATTGATCGCAAATCTGTCCTGTCGGAATTTACCGATGTCTTTGAAGTTTGTTCTTCAATGTCTCAGGCGACGGTCAGTGGAAAATAGTCCTGCTCAAAAACGGGAACCCCGGCGCGCCGGGGGTCTTCCTGGTACCTGTCCCTCTTTTTCAGCCCGATCTGGCTCGCCTATCGTTTTGCTTTCTTCAGTGTGGTCAGGTATTCGACAAGATCCGTCAGTTCTTCCTGTGAGAGCAGTTTCGCGAGGTCGGCGGGCATCAGCGAGATTTTTTGTTTGGTTCGTTCTTCAATCTCGGCAATCGCAAACGTTCGCACGATGGCGTCATTTCCTTTCAGACTCAGCTTTTCCGCATCTTCATTGGTGATGATTCCCGTTTGAGCGGTCCCGTTTTTCAGTTCAATGATCCATGATTCGTAGTTATGGCTGATCCCGGCACTCGGAAAAATGATCGATTCGAAAAGAGCCTGTTTACTGAGTTTTGCACCGATTTCCGACAGATTCGGACCGACTTCCTTCCCTTCGCCGTTGACGATGTGGCAGGTAATGCATTTGCCCGTTGTCGCAAACTGTTTTTGACCATTTTCAATGTTTCCCTTGACCCGCGCCAGTTCGGCCAATGGTGGCAGCGGTCTGGAATCTTTGCCCGGTGGAAGTGGAAACAATTTCGCTGCCGCGACCCGAACGTCATCGAACGACGAACCATACAGCGCGGCGGAAAGTGCAGGAGCGAGTGAATCGTCAAATTTTCCGGATTCGGCCAGCGCCACCAGGTCGGCAGCCCCCGCTTTTGACTGGGCAGCGCCTTTGATCGCTTCGCGTCGCAAATCGGATGGCAATTTTGCATCTTTGGCGATCGGCAACAACAAATCAACAGTTTTTGCATCACCCGAGTTGCTCAGCGCCGTTGCGGTCGCCACGGCGACTTTTCCAACCGTCGACCGAAGCGCGTTTTCCAGCAAATCGGTCTTCTTCCTGGCCAGCAACAATCGCATCGCATCAATGCTCAGTTGTTCATCCGGTTTGCTCTGTGCAAGTGCAAGGAGTTCCGGGAACCGGTCCGTAACGTGGAACTTTTCGACCAGGGCAACAAACTGAGCTTGTCCCTTCACACCGTCCAGAACGCGATTCATTGCTGCACGATGTTCCGGATTTTTTGTGATGTCGAAATTTTGCAATCGGCTGATCGCTTCTGTGTTAATCAGCTTCGTTTTGGCCTCACCATTAAAACTTCCGAATGCAAGCTGGACCAGCGTTGCGTCCTTCGTCGGGCCTGACTGGAAGTCAAGCGCTCGCAGATAGCGTGGCGCTTCGGATTCGGAAACACTTTCTGAGGCCAGCAGCATTGCCAGAAGTCCCGTGGAGGTCGTTGCACGCGATCGCCAGATGATGTCGCGTGCGATGGCGCTTCCGAACAGTGGACCGGTGCCCGGATTCCCCACTTCTTTTGCAGCCGCTGCAAGGCAGGCATCCCAATCGTTTGTGGCTCCGATCCCCAGTGCTTCGAGGTACCATCGGTCCCTGCCGTCATGCTGTACGGCGAGTTTTCCCCACAGTTCGGCTTTCTGAGGATGCTTCAGAAGGCGCAGTGCGAGGGCACATTCGCGACGAACTTCGATCGAGGAATCCGTTACCAGGTGTCCCAGAATCGAGGCAATGCCATTCGAATGAGTTTGCTCGTCCGTGGAAGAGAGTTTTTGGCGAGCCAGACGAAGCCCTGCGATCCGAATTTCCGAATTCTTGTCCCGCACCGCAGCGTCGATCGATTTCTGGCGAAACGGAGCGGTTTTGGCGAGTACACCCAGGGCACGAGCCCGAATGCGTGGATTGGAATCTGTCTCGAAAACCGCCGACAGTGCCGGTCCCGTTTTATCCGCGTTGGACGTTGCCATCGCGTGCAATGCCGTCCATGCGACATAGCGAGCCACAAGATTCGGATTCTTCAGTCCTGCGATCGCGCCTTCGACCGTCGAGACATCGAACTTCGGAATCGCGTATGGACTCTTCGGAGGCGCGACACGGAACAGTCTCCCTTTATCAACGTCGCCCATACGATGGCCGCCAACGCCGGGATCGTACCAGTCGGCGACGATTAACGAACCGTCAGGAGCAACGCAGACATCCGACGGCCGAAACCAGTTGTCGCGCGTGCCGACCAGAATATCGACCATTTCGGCAGTGTAACCGGCACCCGCTTTTTTCGCCGGATAGGCTCTGACCACATTCGGACCAGCGTCACAGTGGATGATCTGATTCTGAAAGACTTCGGGTAACAACGTCCCCTCGTAGAAGCAGATCCCTGTCGGCGAGCCGGCCCCGGTCTGGATCAGATTCGGCACAACACCCGGATCGTTCAGATGCC
Organism: Schlesneria sp.; assembly: GCA_025353525.1. Taxonomy (GTDB): domain Bacteria; phylum Planctomycetota; class Planctomycetia; order Planctomycetales; family Planctomycetaceae; genus Schlesneria. The sequence goes on from JANXOO010001148.1 coordinate 4,699, forward strand.
AGTGTCGCAGTGGAATTTCGGTCTCGATGTTTGTTCGCGGAACCTGCCAGGTCGCGCCCGTCATTTCGTCGGTGTAGCCGAAGTTACCACCTTCCATCACATAGTTGATGCGGACCCCTTTGTTCCCATCGTCGTCGTTGTCAGATTGCCAGACAGTACCAAAGCTGTCGACCGTCAATTCATAATTGTTCCGGAAATTGTGACCGAGAACTTCAAATTCAGAACCGTCCATATTGCACCGAAATGCCATCCCCTGCCGGTACGGTTTTCCGCTGTCATTTACCTCGAAACCCGCAATATCAATGATCGGCTTTCCATCTTTGTCGCAAACGCGATGCCCGGTGTTGCCGACGTTCCAATAGAGTTTTCCGTCAGGGCCAAAGAGGAATGCGTGAGTCGAGTGATCGTGTTGCGGGTCCCCTGCCTTCGTAAAGAGCAACTCCTTTTTGTCGGATTTCAAATCTCCGTCGTCATCGGTGAAGACCCAGACGTTCGGTGCGCACGAAACGATGACTTTTGTTCCTTTTCCGGATGGCGTCGGGAAGACGCCGATCCCCAGGGCGGAATCGACTTCATGCCCTTGGAAAAAGACCGTTTGCTTGTCAGAGATTCCATCACCGTTCGTATCTTCGACGACGAGGATTCGATCGCCCTCTTTGCGCTCGCCAAGGCGATGGCGATAGTTGACGACTTCGCAGACCCAGACCCGACCGAGATGATCGACATCGATATCCGACGGGCTGAGCATCCCGGATGACTCGGATGCAAACAGCGTCGCTTCGAGTCCTGGTGCGACATCCAGTCCGCTGACGGCATCTTTGGGATCGCGACTGCCAGCCGGTGCCGCAACCGTGGACCGAGTCAACTTTTCAGGAGGTGCCTGAGCAAAGACGAAAAACTGAACGCTGCTTCCGGTTCCCTGGTCCGAGCCACCATTATCGATCCCGGCGCGGGCCTTGAATCGCGTCGTGCCCGGTGGAAGATCGTATGCAATCACTGAATTAGCATGAGTGCCGATTCCGTATTCGACCGGCTTGCCGGCAATCTTCATCGGATCGCCATTGACATTCTTGTTGACGCCGACCTTGCCCCAATCGGCCGATGCCGACTTCCACTTGATGTCCGTCAGCCTTTTTTCAGATCCTGCAACAATCAACCGAGGTTCGGCCCAATTCGCCCAGTCTGCCCCGTACCCGTCATCACCATCGCGAACGACGAGATAGATCTCTTTGGCCCCGGATAAATCGACATCAATGTCAACGGCGAACCCCGGGGTTGAGGTATTGACGATGTTCGACCGGAATCGAGGTTCCTGAGCGAAAGAGACCGTTATCATTCCGGTCAATAAAATGAACGGGGTCAATGTGGTACGTCGGTTCATAAAGTTCAAAGTCCGGATCATGTGTCGATGTTTCTGAATTCCATATCGCGAGCGATAAAAAATGTCACTCTGGAATATGCCTGGCGCCATTGTCCATGAAACGCCTACTTTGTGTTCCATTGATCCAGCATGGCCTGGACTCTTGATTTGTTGAAATCTTTCGGGATCTCTTCATCGTGGTTCTGCAAAAGATCGTCGACGGTGACATGTCCGGCGGAAACTCCGTCAGCAGGGACATCGACTTTGGCCGTCCAGACGATGGCGTTCAGGACGAGTTTGCGGAACTGGTCGTTTCCCCAGTTCCAGTGAACGTGTCCGCCACTGGTCCCGAATCCGCGTCCGCCATCAGGTCGCTCGCGAGCCCAGGCCATGTGCTGCGGTTCTTTTCGTTCCAGAACGGCTTTGCGTACTTCGGGGTTGCCGCTGTGCGGACCGTCTTCGCGGCTGAGTGATTCTTTGGGCGGCAGGTCCGTCAGAATTGGTGTCACCCCGTCCATTTTTTCCAGAAACCGCATGTGATAGTACCACTCGTCGTTTGTCGAAAACGGCTTCACGCCGCGCGTGGTCGCGTGGACCGGAAGTTTTGTGTAGTGGGCGTCCCAGTGCGGATTCACGGACCAGTGCGGTTCAAAATAACCGCCGATCCAGTTCATAAACGCATCGCCATTTTTACCCGCTGTCGTTTCGACCCCGTAGTGGACACAGACGATTCCGGTTCCTTTACTGGCCAGGCTGTTCAGTTCGTCAAGATGCGCGTTGAAGGGATGCCCGCCCCCGCCATCGGAATAGATCAGGACTGTGTTGGCGGCAGCGAGCTTATCCGACGAGGGCCAGCCCTGTTTTTGCAATGAATGAACTTCGGCGTCGATCGGCAGACCGCTTTCGTTGAGCAGTTTGGCAAGCAGCGAACAACCGGCCAAATGATCGTGTGCGCCGAATCCGTGACTTGGAAATCCCGCCAGCAACAGCGCTTTCTTTTTTGAAGCACTGCCCGTGGAGGCATCGCTTTTGAGGGGTTTCAGTTTGATGTTTCGGAACTGGACTTTCATCGCCGGCCCGGCATGCAACTGCAGTGCGAGGACACCTGACGCGCGACGTTCTGCCTTGTCCTCATCTGTCACGACGGATGTCAGAACTCCATTGATCCGGTGCTCGAACGTAAATCCCCTGGCAGAGACGTGGTATTCGTTCCAGTCTTCCTTTTTGATTTTGGCCTGGATTTCGTTCGTATCGCCGAATTTTTCGACGACTTTCGGCTTGTGATCTTCGCCGATCACCGTTTTTTCTCCGCGTAACGCGAGGATACCGCGGAATCGTTCGCCGTAGTTGATCCCCGAATACGTGTCCCCCGCTTCAAAGTCTGCCTGATAGCCGCCAATGACCCACTTTTCGTTGGGAACTTCAAAGCTGCGGTACTGAATTCCCGAATTTCCGTTGATGATTTTGTATTCGAGTTTCAATTCGAAATCGGCCGTGTCTCCGCCGCGCCAGACGATAAAGGTATTCCCCTTCGTTGGCTTGGCGTCAGTGGTCTGGCCGGTAATCGTTCCGTCTTCAACACGCCAGAAATCAGGATTCCCGTCCCATTTGTCGAGTGTCTTGCCGTCGAAAATCGAGGTCCAGCCGTCTTGTGCTTTAGCCGTGTCGACAGCGGTCAACATGCTGACGACCAGCGAACAAATTATCCATCCCGTTCGAAACCGCATGCTCATCTCCTGTTGAGTCGTCGAGAAGTCGATCAGATCCGTTTCATCATTCTGCCGCGATGTGCATCGATGAAGCCCCATTTGACCATAATTCGATCCGATTTCGCAACTGGCAGCGGCGGCAAAGGCTCTTTACCTAACCATCGACCCGAGGTAACAGGAAGTCGTCACATAGAATATCTGCCACAGGGGTGATGCCAGAATTTTGAAAGGGACCTTTGTCGAGAGTCGTCCGGAAAGTCGAATGACTGCAAAAACGAGGGGTATGATGCGAGCCCGATTCGACACGACATGATTTCAGTTGGAACTGAAATCGGGCGGAAAAGTACGGCCCATCGGATTGGGTGAGCGTTGCGTGGCGTTTTGAAGTAACGTCAACAACATCCCGCTGCGTGTATCGACATTCAATTCGTCGAGGAACTGTTGCAGTAATTCTGAAGGCAGCGGAAGTGAACCCAACAGCACATCGCACACCGTCGCCAGTGGAAGGTCTGAAACGGCTTCTGCGAACAATTGCTGAAGTTTCACTTCGGGAAACATTCGACCAAACTGCGCCACCAGTTCTTCGGCACGGCTCTCGCGATTGAACGAAGGCTGGTCGATTACGATGTCAGAACAGATTTCAAGCTGCCCGATACGATATGGAAGATCGACACGTTGTTCGCTGAGCAAACTCGCCCGCGCCAAGCCTCGCAACACGAGAAAATAGCGTCCGTCCGGCAGTTTTTCGTGAGCGATGATTTTCCCGAGCCCGACAATGCGATGAACCGGTGCGGCGGCGTCCGAGGGCAACGTGTCCCAGCCGGGTCGCATCAGACTCATCGCAATCATCCGTTCGCCTTCGAGTGCATCCGCGGTCATCTGGCGGTAACGCGGTTCGAAGATTTGCAACGGTAACAGAGCGTTCGGAAACAGTACGACGTTCGGCAGCGGAAAAAGCGGAGCCAATCCGGAGAAGTCCTTCAGCGCCGCGTCGAGATCGCAGTGTGATGTCATCCGATCAGTCCTTTCGTGATCGGCCGAATCCTGGGAACCAGTTCGTCTCGTAACGACACCGTCGTCGGATAGGTTTCCGTGTTGTCGAGCAGTTCCTGAAAGCAGCTTTGAAAGTCTTTCAGAAATTCGCCCAGCAAAATCCCCATGAATTCCTGCCCGAATGGTTCGAGGTTCTTTGTGGCCGAAAGATACAGTTTCTTTGCCCCGCCGAAGTTCTCGTTGCCGAAATGAAAGAGCGCGATCGATGCCTGGATCAGGCCTTGAAGAAATTTTCTGTCGGACCCGAGCGTTTCGGACCATAATTCTTCAAGGACATCGTGGCATTCAAAGAAGTCTTCTTCGTTGAAGAGACGCAGTCCTTCGCGATACTGTTCCGGAAACTCGTCAGTCACAATTTACCTCGCGCGGCCATAAATCGATTGGATGCCATATTCCGCACCACAACCAGAACACCTGGCGAAACCATCCCGACCAGGCCACTATTCGACCGCTTGATTTGAACGCCGATTTTAGCCGTTGCTCATGACCGTCGTCCACGACCAAATGACATTTCCGAAAACGAATCCTGAGGCGAAAGTTTTCCTGGGTTCGCGGACGGGTTATACTTCGCGCGGTCTGAACAGATGACATTGGAAAATCGGGCAAATGCTGTGAAAACGAATGATGAAAAAAAGCAACGGATCGGGAAAATCGTACGAGGATTGGCTGCAACGTACCCGGAAGCTCTGTGTGCCCTGAACCACGAATCGCCGTTTCAGCTTCTTGCCGCCACGATCCTGTCGGCGCAATGCACGGACGAGCGAGTCAATCTGGTGACGCCGGCCCTGTTCTCAAAATATCCCGCAGCGCCAGAGTTGGCTTTGGCGAAGCAGGACGAACTGGAAGAGATAATTCGCTCGACAGGTTTCTTTCGAAACAAGGCCACCAATTTGATCGGGATGGCTCGAGCGATTGTTGCAAATCACGGTGGCGAACTTCCCAAAACGATCGAACAACTGGTGCAGTTGCCCGGTGTCGGACGCAAAACTGCCAACGTCTTGCTGGGAACGGCATTTGGAATCATCAGCGGTGTCGTGGTCGATACACACGTCAAACGGATCAGCCGCCTGCTGGGATTAACCATCAGCGAAAATCCGGAACAGATCGAGCGGGATTTGATGGAACTTGTCCCCCGCAAGGAATGGATCAACTTTTCGCACCGGTTGATTCACCATGGACGCAAAATCTGTATCGCCCGGCGGCCCCGATGCACTGAGTGCCCATTGTTCGCAAACTGCCTTCGGGTCGGATTGCCCGACTGACTCGGTTGTCGGGCAGATTAAAGTCATCCCTCGAATGCAGATTTCATCGAGTTGTTCCGAGAGCGCCGTCAAAATCACGGTTTTGAAAGTCAGCACTTTTTAGACATACGCATCATTCCTGACGGCGCGGGGCATATCCGATTGACATGCAATCCGTTACGGATAGAATCTGAGTAGCCGCTCTTCCCTCCTGCTCTCTCGCGGGCGAACCGAGTGGATGACACGCGTAAATTTCAATCAGGGCGAGATGGTCGCCCGTCGAAATGCGTGTTCGGTTCGTGACTGTTGATTCCGGATCCAAGTAAAAATCCGGCGAGCACGTGTCTGACAATCGGATTTTTCCGTTCAGAAATCGGGATAAAGAGCTTGTCTCTACGCTTTTGAAAGTAGAGATTCACCGCTGTCGTTACTCAAGTTGCGGTGTTTGATGCTGTAGCGAATTGAAGGAGAATCAACATGGTTCCCGTTCTTGCCTTTTTGGGTGGGATGGAATTGGTTGTCGTTGGCGGGATCTTCCTGCTGTTGTTCGGAAGTAGACTTCCATCAGTGATGCGGTCGCTCGGTCAAAGCGTGACATCATTCAAAAGCGGTTTGAACGACACGACCGATCAAGCTCCGGACGAAAACCTCGACGACAAGAAACGCTAGTCGAAGCCTCGGCATCAGCGCAGTCAGCGATACCTGATATCGAGGAACGATGCGAAGCCTGATAACGGGCTCGTACAGAAAAACAGGATCATTGACGGTGTTCCCGCGTGAACTGCGGAACCGGGTTTCCGGTGAATGTGACATTGATTGCGGTGAACTTTAAAAAACCACGAATTACTCAAATCAAGGAATAACTTCATGTTTCCGATCGCGTTTATTCCAGGTGTTGGTCCTTTTGAAATGATCGTTGTCGGGATCATTGCCTTGTTGCTGTTTGGCAAAAGGCTTCCCGAAGTGGCGAAAAGCCTGGGAAAGGGTGTTGTCGAATTCAAAAAGGGATTGCGTGGAATCGAAGACGATATCGACGTGAATGCCCATTCGTCGCGAGGCGACAGCAATTCCCGGCCGATCCACCGGGATGAAAGTGTCCAGACATCGGCGCCCAAATTCGAGCCACCGACATCGGAACCGGTCGATTCGCAAAAATCAGAATCAAACTGACGGTTACGACAGAAACTTAAGAGCTTTTAAGTCGATCCCGGGCTTAATTTAACCGCTTGAACCGACGACAATCAGTTGGTTCAAACAGTGGTCAGGATTGTGACGAGCATAGCCATAGTGGCCATAACTCAACGGAAAGTTCAGTTT
>JANXOO010001524.1 GCA_025353525.1 Schlesneria sp.
GCTTCAATGTGTTCCGGCACAAAAAAGCGTCGAACCACTCGATCGAGTTTGCCAGTCTTGTTGACCTCATTGATATCGATTTGGCCATCGAGATTGTAGCCATGCAACTCACAGACAAAGAGCCTGCCACGCTCGTCCCAACACACCCCAGACGGTTCCTGAATGAGTGGTTCGCTCGCGACCAGTTCCATGTGCATCCCTGAAGGTAACCGAAACAGTGCTGCAGCCGCGTCGGGCGAAAGAGGCTGCGGAGCATCATCCGGTTTGGGAATCTGGCCAGCCGCTGCGTTCGCCAACCCAAGACAAATTACAAATGTCTTCAAGACGTATCGCAATTTGAAAACCTCCTGGAGCATGATTCACAAACGAATTGCGCGGCTCGGCATCTGATGCCACGATGACCGGCCAGCAGGCCGAAACGCGTCGTACTGCCGTTGTACAGTCGACTACAAGTATTACGAACATCGATAGTAACGTCCATTTCGGCGGGCCCTTTCCTTTTTGGCAATCCAATGCCGATTGCCTGAAATCAGATGCCAGCGCAGGTATTTTCCTGATCCGACGAATCGACTTTGCTTTCGCCCCGATGCGAGTGGTACCGCCGGATCATTTTTTAGTACTGGTCCCGACCCCCTCGCACATTGGGGTTACGCGTTTTAGAATACAGGGCTCAATCGCGTTTACGTCGCCCCCTCGCTGACGGAACGGCGATACGCTTTTGTTGATGATCCGCCCTGCGGAAAGGATGCCCCCTATGTCTGATGCTCCGAATGATTCGTCTATTGAAATCACCGCTCGCCCGTTTGCTCATCTGCACTGTCATACGCACTACAGTTTGCTCGACGGTGCCAACCGGATTGATCAGGTCGTCAAGAAGGTGAAGACCGCCGGAATGAATTCGCTGGCGATCACTGATCACGGCAATCTTTACGGTGCGCTCGAATTCTACAACGAATGCCGCAGTGCAAGTATCAATCCCGTTTTAGGCCTTGAGGCCTATATTGCGCCTGGTTCGCGGTTCGACAAGTCAGGAGCGTCCCGCGTCAAGGAGGCTTGCTATCATCTGACGCTGCTTTCGATGAATGCCGTCGGGTTCCAGAATCTGGTCAAGCTGTCGTCCGCCGCATTCCTGGAAGGCTTTTACCATCGACCTCGCATCGACAAGGAATTGCTTGCGGCACACAGTGAAGGGCTGATTCTGCTCTCGGGATGTGCGGCAGGTGAATTGTCGCAACTCCTTCTCGGCGGGCGTGACGAAGAAGCTGAAAAACTGGTGGCGTGGTACTCCAAAGTGTTCGGTGACCGTCTGTATATGGAGATTCAGAACGCCGGTTTTGACATCCAGAAACAATGTATGGACATGACGGTCGATCTCGCGAACCGGATGGGGTTACCACTCGTCGCGACGAACGACGCGCACTATCTCAACCAGACCGATGCCGCCATGCACGACGTGCTGCTTTGCGTCAACACGAAAGTCGAACGATCCGATATCAATCGGATGAAAATGGATACGGATCAGTTATTCGTCCGAACACCGGGCGAAATGTACGACGCGTTTCCGGGCTTTGAAGATGCCGTCCGACGTTCGCAGGAAATCGCCGATCGGGTCGATATTCAACTCGACCTGAAATCGCGGCACTACCCGGTGTTTCAGCCCCCCGCCGACAAAAAGGATACCGACTACCTTCGCGAACTTTGCCTTGACGGAATGGTCTTTCGTTATGGTGCCGACGGTATTACCGACGCCCACCGCGAACGGATGGACTTTGAGTTGTCGGTGATCGAGAAGATGGGTTATGCCAGTTATTTTCTGATCGTCTGGGACTTCGTCCGTTTCGCCGTCGAACAGGGAATTCCGTGCAGTGCGCGCGGTTCGGCATGTGGGGCTCTCGTTGCTTACGTGCTGCGGTTAAGTCACGTCTGCCCGCTGGAATATGATCTGCTGTTCGAACGGTTTCTCGACCCAAGCCGCACAGAGCCGCCCGATATCGATATCGACTTCTGTCGCGACCGCCGGCAGGAAGTCATCGACTACACGAAGCAGAAATACGGATCTGCCAACGTCTCGCAAATCGGGACATTCGGAACGCTCAAGGCCAAGGCAGCAATCCGCGATGTGGCGCGTGTCCTTTCGATTCCGTCCAAGGATGTCGATGTCATTGCAAAAATGGTCCCTGAAACACTGAATATCACACTGGACGAAGCGATCAGTGAAAGCGCCGAGCTTCAGGATCTGTATAACAGCGATCCGAAAATCCGAGAGGTTCTCGATCTGGCCAAGCAGATCGAGGGATTGGCTCGAAGCGCCGGGACACATGCGGCGGGCGTCGTGGTCTCGGATCGGCCTATTTCCGAGTATATCCCGCTGCAAACGATCACCGGCAATACTGACGTCATCACGCAATGGGAAGGTCCGACGGTCGAGAAGGCTGGCCTGTTGAAGATGGACTTCCTCGGCCTTCGAAACCTGACGATCCTCGACAAAGCCGTCAAGAACGTGAAGAAGCATCGGGGTG
>JANXOO010001188.1 GCA_025353525.1 Schlesneria sp.
GCCTGCCTCTTTGCAAAACACCTCGAAGCCCCGTATTCTGATTGTCGATGACAATCACGACGCTTCCAGGACTCTGTCAATGTTGCTGGACCTGGTCGGCTACCAGACATTTATTGCGTCTGATGGGCATCAGGCAGTCGACCTGGCTGGCGAAGTTCGTCCCGAAGTCGTGCTGATGGACATTGGCCTTCCAGGATTGAACGGATACGACGCTTGCCGCAAAATCCGCGAACAACCTTGGGGAACCGCGATGTCAGTGATCGCCGTCACCGGCTGGGCGGTCGACCATGATCAACCGCGGAGTGAGGCAGCCGGATTCGATCATTATTTGTTAAAGCCAGTCGATTTCGATGAACTGCGATCTGTGCTGGCCGAGCTTGCGCAGTGACATAATCGGCCTCGCTGGGGACGGTCAGTTTGGTCGATCATGAAAGACATCGAATAAAATTGCCCTTTTTTTCAATCAGTAGTCTTTTTCCTGCTGGACCCTGAAACAGAAGTCGTGTGGCTGCCCCGTGTCTTGCGACTGGGCACGAATGAAACCTGGTTTCGATTTCGTATCAGGTCACCGGTAGCGATCATTCAGCGGGCGGCGGGTTGGACCGGCTGGTTTGCCCGCAGTGCGCGATAAAATCTGTTTCATCCAGGGCCACGCTCGCCGGGATTTCTACGGGCAGTGATTCTTCCGTCGTCCATCCGGCCTGCTGCATCCACCGAGTATGGAGCCTCATCAGCGATTGGCGCACATGATCGGGGGAATGATCGCCATGGCTGTTTTTCAATGGAACGAATTCATGCTCACGAACAACTTCCATCGCGACCGGACGTTGCGCGTGCGGCAGGATGTCGAAGATGAATTTTTCGAATTTGAACGCGTTGTTTTCCGTTGACTGGACGACTTCGCCGGAGTCATTCACGAATGCCACAGATTTTGAAGAACGGTGAAACGGCAAATCCTGTTCGGCCATCCGTTCCAGAAAGTCGACATTAAAAAGGTGGACGGCAATGTTTCCGCACCTCAATTTCAGTTGCCCGGAGGCATCGCGTTGCGCGGCAAGATCGGCTGGCAGGTCAGAGTATTCGATGATTCTGTGCCGATCCTCCATTTCGACAAGCAACCCGACTTTTTCATCAGGTTCCTCTTTGCTGACGACTTTGGTTGATACTTCTGCCCGGTGGATCTGATGAAAGCCCAGAAAAGCCGGATCGCAAACCCGTACGAGGGGATTGTCGACCTGATGATAGAAAATGGTTTCGATGTTTCGCGAGCGCAAGTCATCAAACAGCCGCGCGGTGCGCATGGCATTCAGCAATCCACCGTGCCCGTCGGGAGCGAAGGCGATTCGATCATGCGCGGACATAATGACATTTCCGGTCCGTTGGTCGACGGCGGGCATTTTTCCCTGACTGAAAAAATGCAGGTTGGCGGCATCGTAGCCAAAAAATGAATGGACGCGAAAAAATGCCATCGTTTCTTCATGCGTGGAATCGCTGGTCATGACGTAGTAGGGAATCACTTTCCCGGACCGCCGTGACATCGCCAATGCCTGTTCGACCAGCATCTGATATAGCGATTTGCCGGAAACCGGTCCGATTGGAAACTGCCCCTTGGGGTGCGGAAATCCAAGTCGCGACCCTTCACCTCCGGCGACGAGGATGATTGCCACCCTCCCTTCCCTGAGGGCTTGCCAACCGATTTCGCGTGCGGTTGCAAATTCGCCCGGATTGTCACGACGAATGTCTCGCGGAATCAACCGGCCGGGTGCGGACGCTTTGCCCAGATCGGCCACTTCGCTGGTCGGGCCATCCGTCGCCTGGTGCAATGCCCGGATTCGATCAAAATCAATTTCTGCGACCTGTTCTGTCAACCGGATGCGCTGTTCACGATTCAGAACCCCCCAATTCCGAAAAATATAGTCAAGGCCAGCCGGATGCGGCGGAATTTGATCGGAAAGTTCCGGGGATGCGCACGTCGTTTTTGGTTCGTTCATGACTGATCCCTGATATGTTTAACTGTGATTCGCAATCGAAGGTCACTTTCACAGTAGCCGTTAGACGATCCGATAAGCAAATCGTAGTCCAATCGGATATATCAATGATTGTTTACACGGGTTGTCCATTGTCGTCACGGCCAGGTCGATTTGCCACCACTTTTGTTCAGACAATTCCGTGATGCTCTCAGGTGAGATTCGAGCTGCCGTATAAGACGCAACTCGTTCCACATGATAATTCGCCACGAAGTACGGTACGAAATGTGCCCTTCCGACAGATTCGTATCGCAGCTGACATCTCGACTGCGGGACGTTTCGTACCTGCACCCGAACATTCTGTTCCAGATCGGCCCGAGGTTTCGACGAAAGGTTTACTGCTATGCGTCTCGATTCGTTTCACTCGATGTTTATGTTGTCATGGGTCATCGCAGCGACAATTACTGCAAACGGAATCTGCGCCGATCCTCCCGCGAATGCGCCTGCATCTGAAAATGATGGATCACTGTCACCAGTACCGGAACAGGGACCGGTGATCAGCAGCGACGCGATTCCCGGTTCAAAGGTCGATCTGGAAAAAAGTAAACTGCACGGAACGATTGCTGATCTGATGCTGGACCTTCAGCATGGACACGTCTCGACCGCGATCGTCGAATTCAGAGGCATGGAGAACAGAAAGTCACGAATGATTGCGGTCCCATGGAAAACGCTTTTCAGAAATCCCGACGGCAGTTTTGAACTTCGAATCACTTCCGACCAGCTTGAGCGTGCTCCCGAACTTCAGCCGCACCTCGTTGGAACGAAGGCGACCCGAAGTTGGGCGTCTTCGGTTTACAAACATTTTCAGTCGGACGAACGAGAGATTAAACGAGGTGACCGCGCTCCGGATCCGGACGGCTTGCTGACGAGCGCATCAACAATCAAAGACGTCCGAGTCGATGATCTGAAGGGAGCGAAACTCGGTCACATTGCCGGGTTGGCTGTCGCGACCCGCGATGGCAGGCTGATTTATGCCGCGCTGGAATTAAAGGAGGGTGATAACAAACTGCAGGCGATCCCTCTGAGCGCGTTTATTGTCAAACCGGAAAAACAGGAATGGCTGCTCGACATATCCGCGAATGCCCTTGTTGAACGTCCCGTGTTTCCCCGATCGGCCTGGGTAAAAACAATTGATGTTGGCTGGTCGGAGTATGTCCATGTTCTCTATGGACGACCGGTTTTTGAAGGCGTTCGCTCGGATCAGAAAGAGGTTGAATCCGGCAAATGAGGTGAATCGCAATTGAAATCGCCACACTGGGGACAAATAAGATGAATGCATGGTACTGCGAGAAAACGGCAAGCTGCCATCCGGGGGTTGCGTTCTAAATCCGCCGCGATTCAGAATGCGAGGAATCGAAACGCATGGCGGACCGCCTTTCGAACCTGCATGTCCACACAACTTCAATGCCCGGTTCCTCGGGCAGCGCACAAAAGGATTTTTCGATCTGAAAAGGGATGGCTTTTGAGCGACCTTCTTTGTTCCCGGATGAGACTACATTGATTAGACGCTCGAATGGAAACGGTTGGTTTGCTACACAGAGTGGGACGCCCTCGTCGATCCCCTCGACTCTTCGTCTTTGAGTTCGTCCGCGGTTAACAGTTCTGCTCGGAAAGGAATAGCCGCAAGGGATGCGCGGAGATATGCTGAAGCATAACCTACACAGGCTGACAGATCTGTTCAGTAAAGGATTCGCTGCAGAGGCCGCTGCGAGCGCAGTGACATTTCGAAAAGAACTAATGATCTCATGGAAATGGTCATTAATACCTTCTTGGAATCAAAAACGAAATGCAACAGTGGCGCAACAATTCGTTGTGTCTGCTCTTCGGCAAACGAACTCTCACTCATGTCCTTGCGACAGCAGATCTCCAATTCATGCTCAGGCAATATCCGAATACATAGACTGTCTCGTTCGGCCCAATCGCTGAAGAACCAAGGCAAAACAGGATTGCGCAATGATTCAGGAAGTGGAAAACCGGTATGACGCTGGACTGGTTCAAAACAAGTGAGCGAGATCTGTAAATGGCTTGAGACGACTATAAAGTCGTCCCAAGGTCGCTTTGGCAGCGGCACATCGCCAATACTGATAGCGAATAAAAACTATTTCCCCAAAAGCTTCGCGACAATGAAAATCAAAATCGCGCCGCCAAACCCGCCCCCTGCCAAAAGGTAGACGAATGAATATCCGATTGCTGCAAGTGGAAGTGCAACTGCTGCGAAAGTAACCATGTCCTGTTCCTTTGAAAAATGAGTGAGATTCGCGACCTGCTGTCGCACTGACGATCGATGAAGAAATCACTTGGTGACGGAAGCGGTCGGGGTCTTGGAATCGAACTCCACATTTGATGCCCGGCCATTATATCTGTCATAAATCACGTACGTCGACGGAGTTACTCCAGGGTGGTATTCATACCGCTCGGGCTTCATAAGTTCCGCAGCAAGAACCAATGCCGTGCTGAGTATCAGCAAACCGACAAAAACTGCAGATGCGATCTCGTGGTGCCCGTGAACGTGTCGGCGGACGGTAACGTCATGTACTTCTTGCATTGGATTTCCTTCAAAAATGGTTCGTGCATCTCGGTTTGTAACTCGACATCCCAATATGCGAGTGTTGCCACGTGGGAGTCCTCGTACGTCGGAAAGTTGCATCTCTGCTGGCCTTGCGCTTCAGCTCCGGTTTCCGACCCCAGAACTAAAAACAGGTCGAGAATCGCGTATCGCAAACGACGTGCCGCTGTCAAAACCGTGTTTATTGAGTGAATGCCGTCTCGCTCGTGTTTTCGTGATCGCATGAGCGTTGAGCGGGTGATCGTTTATCTCTCATGCCGGATCGTGAACGATCATTTTTTCAACGATTGACGTGGATCGTTGACACGGTTGATGAACATCGCCACCGGTAAATTCCGTGAACTTCATTTGCCATACGGCGATCCCCCACAATCCTTGACCTCGCCTCGCGCCTTTGATTTCAAAAGCAATGTCGTTCCACTGAACGTTCGTTCGTATTCTCTGAGTGCTGATGAGGACGTCGACACAGGACAATCCGGGCGGCATGGCGAATGAGTTCATTCCTTGCGAATCCATTTTTGAAACTCTTTCAGGACTTGCTGGGGCGACGGAGGTTCACCTTTATTCAGAACAAACAGCGAGTCCAGGGCGGCGATGTACGCTTCTCCAAATGCGGTGGTAATTGCACTCGCGGCGGGCGCGGTCATGACACCACCGGCAATGGAACCCAGGCCCGGAATAAATTTCACGAGACCTCCTAATAGCATGGGGCCAGTCAATGTTGCAGCGGTGCCCCGCCCCCACGGAAATCGCAATGAGGTTAAAGATAAACCCTGTGGACAACGGAAACCCGTACGTGGCGGTGATTCCAGCGACCATTCCCACCTGGATCGGAACGATCAGAAATGCATCTGCGAAGGGGATGGGCGTGACTGCAATTCCAGCCGCGGAAGCCGCCGCCGTCGCAACGATGACGCGAGATTGCCGTTTTTTCAATTCCAGGTCGGCTTTTTTGGCGGCGTCGAACGCCCCTTTGTGGCCCGGCGGGGAATTTTGACCTCTCGGTGGCCAAGCTGAGAAATACTGAGGATTTTTCTGATGCGGCTGGAGTGACGCTCGCACGATCTCTTCGCGCTGGAATCGTTCAGATTGCAGGGAAACCGACGACCAGATTTCGTTTTCCCTCACTTTGCCCAAAAAACCAGTCATCGTGAATTCTGACAATCTATCGAGCGCTAACGGGGTTTTAACCAACTCTGAATGATATATCTACTTCAATTCAGGAATTCAAATTGTTCAAGGAATACAATTTGCTTAACGCACATCGGAATCTCTCATACGAGAGCGAACGACTCCAATATTCCCGCTGATGTCAAGGAGCAACCAGATGAATTCAATGCGCGAACTTCTCATCGATGAATTGTCGGATCTGTACTCTGCTGAAAAACAATTGGTCGGCGCACTGCCTAAGATGGCGAAAGCCGCGGCCTGCGAGAAATTGCGAACCGCCTTTGAAGAGCATCTCGCCGTGACTGTAAATCAGCTCACAAGATTGGAAAGTGTATTTCAGGAACTCGGCGAAAAGCCGAAACGCAAGAAATGCAAAGCGATGGAAGGGTTGATTGAAGAAGGTGCTGAGGTCATCAAGAAGAAGGGTTTGCCGGAAGTAAAAGATGTTGCGCTCATCGGAGCCGCCCAGCGTGTCGAACACTATGAAATGGCAGCCTACGGCACGTCGCGGGCCATCGCAGAATCTCTGCAGTTGATTACCGTCGCGGGCTTGCTCCAGGAAACATTGGACGAAGAACGCGATGCTGACACAGAGCTCAATAATCTGGCGTTGAGTGACGTTAACGCTGAAGCAGTTGCTGCGAGTGAGTAAAACGCAACCGTCAAAGGTCTACTCTCAAATTATTCTGCCCAACCCGTGCGGGCAGTTGATCGATAAAAACAGAACAGTCTTCGGAGCGATTCCAGCCCAGCCTATCTCATTTACTCCTGACTGACTGTTGATTTGATCGGAAGGTCATGCTTCGGTACGAACTGTTTCCGTTTTAACCAGAACAACTCAACGCGTAAGGAATCCATTATGACACAAATGAAAATAGCAAAGCGCCCGGCTTGGTACAGTGATGCAGACGATACCGCCTGGGAGAAGATCAAAGCGGCTTTTCAGCGAGATTGGCAGCAAACAAAACATGATTTTGGTGGCAAGGCACCAAATCTCAATCAACAGGTAGGTGACACAGTTGCTCAGGCGACTGGTTCGAAAGCAATTCCCCCGGCAAATGTGAAAACGCCTCACTCGACCGATGGAAAGCTGGAGGGGTATAACGAGGCTGATGAACCAGCATATCGTTATGGGTTCGCAGCCAGCAGGCACTACGGCAAGTCCGACGATTGGAACGATCAAACCGAAGCAAATCTCCGCAAAGAGTGGGGTGATGAGAAGGAATGGGAGCATCGACGCGACGCGATTCGTCGAGGATGGACGTATGGCCAAATCCACCATTACCGGGTAACACCGAAGTAAAGATAATATGGCCGTTTTGCGTGCGGCGAATTCACCAAAGCCGCGCGTGAATCGCTCAAACGGCTGCTTGAGATTTCAAGCAGCCGTTTTCGTTGATTCCCCAAATCGTCCGAGACACGATAAAAAACAGTTCCGACACTGGAAGCGTTTTCCACATCGAGTTGCTGTTGAGGTCAACACCGCAGGACAATCTTTTTGACGCCGCGTGCCTTCCTGATCGATTTGGCGTTTTCCTCGCTTTACCTGTTCTCATAATCCGTTCCATCAGTAGCTTTTCTGAATGTCCTTGCGACAACTCGCGACTGTAACCAGAATGAAAGTGCAAAACGATGGCAAAGACGCAAAAGTCATCAATTCAATCGACTGCAAAGTTCGCAGATGCCGAAGTTTTTGTCGGGGCCGGGGGTGAGACGCACCTCCCGGAAACGGGCGGACAAGCCGTGCTTACGACTCAGCAAGGGGTTCCTATTGCCGATGATCAGAATTCATTGAAAATCGGACCGCGTGGGCCAACTGCGTTGGAAGACTTTCATCTTCGGGAGAAACTGTTCCATTTCGATCACGAGCGGATTCCAGAACGGGTCGTTCATGCGCGAGGTTATGGGGCTCACGGATATTTTGAAAACTACGCGTCTCAGAAACATATTACGAGCGCCGATTTATTTCAACGAAAAGGCGAAAAAACACCGCTTTTTGTGCGAATCTCGACTGTGGCCGGAAGTAAAGGTTCGCCAGATCTTGCACGTGACGTTCGTGGATTTGCAATAAAGTTCTATACGCAACAAGGCAATTGGGATCTGGTGGGAAATAATGTCCCGGTATTTTTCATCCAGGATGCAATCAAATTCCCGGACCTCATTCACGCGGTGAAGCCCGAACCGAATTCTGATTTTCCCCAGGCTCAAACCGCACATGATAATTTTTGGGACTTTATTTCGCTCACCCCTGAGAGTATGCACATGGTTATGTGGATCATGTCCGATCGGACAATACCACGATCCCTCAGGTTTATTGAAGGTTTTGGTGTTCACACGTTCCGCTTTGTAAATGCCGCAGGAAAATCAACATTCGTCAAGTTCCACTGGAAGCCGAAACTGGGATTACAATCGGTGATCTGGAATGAGGCGGTGAAAATCAATGGCGCAGACCCTGATTTTCACCGGCGCGATCTTTGGGATGCCATTCAAAGCGGCAGTTTTCCGGAATGGGAACTGGGAGTCCAACTCATCAGTGAGAAGTTCATTGAAAAGTTCGCGTTCGACATCCTTGACCCCACGAAATTGATTCCTGAAGAGGATGTTCCGATTCATCCCCTCGGCCGAATCGTGCTGGATCGTTGCGTTGACAACTTCTTCGCTGAAACTGAATCGGTTGCCTTCTGTACGCAAAACATTGTCCCAGGTATCGACTTTAGTAATGATCCTTTGCTGCAAGGTCGCAATTTTTCGTATCTCGATACGCAACTCAAACGCCTCGGCGGACCTAATTTCACGCATATTCCAATCAATGCCCCGAAGTGTGCCGTTAACACTCTTCAGCAGGATGGACACATGGCGATAAAAAATCCCGTGGGACGAGTCAATTACGAACCAAACTCCTGGGGACCTGCCGCCGGTCCCGCTGAGTCGCCGGAGAAGGGATTTCATTCATACCCGGCCGAAGAAGGCGGGCTCAAACAGCGAGGCCGACCGGCTTCATTTACGGATCATTACAGTCAGGCTCGCCAATTCTACAGCAGCCAGACAACGGTCGAGCAAACTCACATCGCAGATGCCCTGGTATTCGAGTTAAGCAAAGTTCAAACCCTGAAGATTCGAATTCGCATGGTGTCGCATCTCCTGAATATTGATTCGTCACTTGCCGAAAAAGTTGCTTCGGGGTTGCGGCTTGCTGAATTACCGGTCCCCGCCGATGCAAATACACCAGTTCGCACGAATCTGAAGCCATCCCCTGCCTTAAGCATCCAGCAAAATGGTCCCGCGACTTTCGGAGGTCGTACGGTTGGTGTGCTCGTCACTGACGGTATTGACGCAGTGCTTCTGCAAAATTTGGCCAAGGCGATCAAAAACGAAGGTGCAACAATGAAACTGATCGCTCCGGAAGTTGGCGGAATCAAGTCTGCAGACGGTTCTGTGTTTGCGGCAAATGAGAAACTTGAAGGCGGACCATCTGTGCTTTTTGATGCTGTGGTCTTGCTGGTAACGGAGGACGGAGCGGCCAGGCTCTCGAACCGTCCGGCCGCGCGGGACTTCATTGCGGATGCAATGGCGCATCAGAAATTCATTGGCTATGTCGATTCAGCGGCAGACCTTATAAAGAATGTGATCGGCAAAGATACGCTTGACGACGGATTTTTTCCGATCAGAGGTCAGGGTGATTGCAAGGAATTCCTGATTCGCTGCCGCGGCCTTCGATTTTGGGATCGCGCAGACCTGACATGGTGACCTGGACGCAGACATCTCAAGGAATGTGGCTAAACAAAAGACGACAAATTTCCCAGGCTCGCTGAGGGTTCACCGCCAATTGATGCAGGCTGGAAGAAATGACATCGTTCTCATTCGGCGGATTCCCCTCGCGGATCTGTCGACGGCCTTCATCAGTTTTTCGCTACGGTCCGACCAAGCAGAAAGCCCATTCCAACGCCAATCATCACCGCCGAAACCGGATTCTTTCCGATGACGTTTGATATGTCGTTGACGGTGCCCTTTAGCCCGGGGCCGTCTAAATAATTCGCTGAATTCGAGAAAGTTTGTGCCACAGCCAGTGTTGCTTGCCCCAACCGGGCGTCATGGGGTCCATTCTGACGAATCGTTCGCGCCGCTGACTTTAATCCGTCCCCGATTGCTGTTGAGGCTTCGCCCGCCTTTTTGTCCAGGAAGGTCCTGGCGGCGAGGGCGTTGCTACCAACTTCCTTAACCTGATCCATGACATAGTCGGCGGCATCACTGATGCTGCCTCGACTCCCCGTAGCGGCTTCTTTTACATTTTTCGTTTTGGTCTCGATAACGTTGGCCATTTTCTGCAAGCTCCTTGATTCGCTGAAGTTTATTTGCCGTACGCGTCATTGCGTTCAACACGCGCGAGATTGGCATTTCCCGCGCCCAATTTAATGCTGTTGATCTGAAGATTCGCTTGAACAGGAAAAAAGGCTCGCCGGGAATGACGCTGGCCCGACATTTGCAGCTTCGAGTTGAAACGACGAACGTCGTCGTGGGAATCACGTCATGACAATACCGGGAGATATTTGATGTTACGCGCTCGTGCAACGATCTGTGTGTTGGCTGTCACGTGTTCATTGGTAGCGTTCGGTGAAGACGCACCTAAAAAGAAAGCTGAAGCGAAATCGATTGAAGGATCCATTGTCCGAGCCAGTTCCATGACCGGAATGGCGGTTCGAAGCCCCGAAAACAAAAATCTGGGTACGGTAGATGACGTGGTGATTGACACCCATACCGGGACTGTTCGATACGTCGTAGTAGGGTTTGGTGGATTTTTGGGCCTCGGCGACAAAATGTTTGCCGTGCCGTTCAAAGCCCTTCATGTGAAACACGAACCTGGTACCAAGGCTCCGCACTTTGAAATCAATGTCACTCAAGAGGCGTTGGAAAAAGCCAGGGGGTTCGACAAAAACCATTGGCCTGATTTTTCAGATGAGTCATTCTTGAAGGATAACGATCATCACTTCCTCGTTGTCGACGTTAAAAAGAGCAAGTAATGGTCGAAGCAACGAATGGGATCAGTTTCCAGACAGTGAGAGATTTTCTTTTCAGACGATTTGCTGACTGCATCACCATCAAAGTACAGAATTTCCGCTGGCGGCTGGCAGTTCTCCGACGCCGACTTGAAATTCTGTCAAACCGCGAGACCCGCTTTGGCAACAGGCTGTGGCGGGTTCTCTCGTTTTAATTCCGATTATGGCGACTTTATTTGCACTGGCACTGAATTGCTCAAGGTGCGCTGCAAGACACCAGACACCGAATCCCACTTCCGCTTACCATTGCACAAAGTATTACCCGCACAAAGAGAGGCGACTTCGATGCCCCGTCGTGATTTACCACCAATCCCATACAGCGATGCTTGCGAAGTGATTCCAGGTAACGAGCCGGAAAACATTCAACGCGCGGTTCAATCGCTTGAGGCAATCCTGCTTCGAAGCCGGGAGGACGGCGGGCACTTTCACGGCCACGTCCATGCAAAAACGCATGGCGTCGTTCGGGGCGAATTTCGTGTGCTTCCTAATTTGCCCGCCGAGCTGGCGCACGGGCTCTTTGCCATCGAACAGACTTACCAAGCCGCTGCCCGATTCTCAAACTCCGCCAGCCAGCCCAACGCGGACTACCTTCCCGACGGGCGGGGGATGGCGATCAAGGTGTTCCACGTTGACGGTGAACGAGCGCTTTCCGAATCAGATGATCCGCAAACGCAAGATTTCGTCATGATCAATCATCCCGTCTTTTTTGCCCGCGATGTGGAAGACTTTATGCGGCTGGAAGAAGTGGCCGTTTCGAACGAACGAAAATTACCGAAAATCCAGAAGGCTCTTACCGGAGGAGACTGGAATCCACTTCACTGGCATTGGCAAGGAATGGCCAATGCAATCAAGAACGCCAGCCATCTGCCGACGCATCCCGCGAGCAACCCGTATTTTAGTATGGTTCCGATTCGATTCGGTCAATACGTCGCCAAGTATCGTGCCGTGCCGGCCGGCGACATGCCGGTGTCGTTATTGGAAGCGATTGCAAAGTTCGGAACTCAGGCCGACGCAATGCGCCTGATGTTAGAGAAAACTCTCGCTTATCAACAAATTTTGTTCGAGTTTCAAGTTCAGCTACGAGTCTCGGAAAACGCGATGCCTGTGGAGGATGCAACAGTCGAATGGCCAGAAAACCTGGCCCCTTATCGCACTGTCGCTTTATTTTTAATTCCCCGACAGGAATTAAACGTCGAATCGTCCATCGAAGCTCGCCGCGCGCTGACGTTTAACGTTTGGCATGCGATCAATGACCATCGACCCTTGGGAGGGATTAACCGTCTTCGGAAGGCGGTCTATCCAAGAGCTGCCGCATGGCGTTTTTCGGAAACTGACGCAACCCGGAAGCCTCAATGAGAGTGCTGCGATATAGCGCCTGTCGAGACCCGGGTGAGTGCCCGTTGCCGATTCAACGGATCATTTCTCTGAATTAATGCAGACGCAGCCCACGCCTTTTACAGTACCTGCTGACGACTTCGCTGGTTGTCCACGGACCATTCAGGCCGATTTACTACCAGTGGC
>JANXOO010001195.1 GCA_025353525.1 Schlesneria sp.
GAAGTTGAGCACTCAATCGAGTGCCGCACCGTGGACCGCCCGGGGGTATCTCGAAAACTCCACCGGCCCGATGCGCGGAACGTTCCGTCAAATGACGGGCGATGCAAACGGACTCAATTGGCTCGACTACAAGACGATGTCGGCAAAATGGGACGATTGGCGAGATCGGTTCCTCGCCCATTACAAACTCGATGAAAAACAGCTCGGCCGATTCAACCGAATGCTTGACGGGCAGGACGCATTCAGTGTCGGCCTGGAGAATCTTCCCCCGGACTTTGATCTCGATGCTGCCGCCAAATCAGCGAGTGTCGCGAAAGATACGCTCAAATATGACGCCAAAAGCAAAATGCTGGTGGTTGATGGCAAGCTGCATCTGTTGCCGACCGAACACGCAAAGTTGCTCGAAGTGATTTCTCAGGCAAAGGCCGCCAGTTCCGACCAGCAACCTTTTGAAAACCTCGCCAATGCCCTGGACGAACTGGCAAAGTTGTCGTCACGACTGTCGTACCGCGAACGGCTCGCGGCAACGCTGAATGCCGACCCCGAACATGTCGGCGTAACACTGAAAGGTAAGAAAGACGGTGGCGACGAACTGGTCGTAATGGTCTCACCGTTGAACTATTACAAAAATCTGATCGATCGTTACGAAGCGAACTACGCCAGGGCAAAGACGGCATTCCAGTGGGACCATCTGACACAACAGTGGACCGATCTTCAGCAGAAACGACGCGAACTGGTCGCGCCCGTTCAAGGGCTTGAAAAAGAGTTATTTGATGATGCCACAAAGCTGCTCACGACCAGTCAACTCGCGGCAGGTCCGGTTCGGCCAGCCGCCTCTCCGATGCGCCGTATCGATGCACAAACGATGTGGGGGCTGACGATTGTCGGGATTCTGTTAATTCTGGGACTGTTTACGCGATTGTCATCGCTGGGCGGTGCAGGGCTGTTGTTCATGTTTTATATGGCGATGCCACCCTGGCCGGGCGTTCAGGAAATCCCAGGTATTGAGCACAATCTGATCGTCAACAAAGTGCTGGTCGAGGCGATTGCATTACTGGCGATCGCCTCGCTCCCAAGCGGTCAATGGTTCGGACTGGATGCCGCGATCTCGGTCCTGATTCCGCGACGAAAACGACGTGATGAATAGCAAAACGTAATAAAGGCGACCGTGACGAACCGTGAAAACGGGATTCCGGAAAGGTTGATTCTTCACCGTGTCGCCTGGTCAAATCGCCTTAAAACAGACACAAAAACATTGCCGATATCGGCGAACATTAAAACACCCACCTCACAGGAACCAACGATTATGAAACTGACACCTGAACAGGAACAATTGGGAAAAGAGAATTTCAACGAAGCCGTCGCGTTCACGCGTCGCTCTTTTTTGGCCGGAGCCGCCGCAACGGTACCGGCTTTGGGAGCTGCTTATTTCGGCTATGAGGCACTCAAAGGAGACCCGGTCAAAGTCGGTTTCATCGGTACCGGTGATGAAGGGTCCGTTCTGCTGACTCAACATCCTCCGGGCTATATTGAAATCGTGGCAATCGCCGACCTGCGGGCTAAGAACCGGACGCGAGCCCTGATTGGCGACGGTGACGAAATTCGCACCGGACTGATTCGCAAGCTCGGCGCCGAAAAGGCACAGAAGGTCAAACTTTACCGAGATCACAAGGAATTGCTCGCAAAGCATCCCGAGATCGAGGCGGTCGTCATTGCCGTGCCTCTGTGCCAGCACGCTCAGGTTGCCATCGATTGCCTGAAGGCCGGGAAGCACGTTCTGACCGAAAAGCTGATGGCTCACAATGTCACTCAGTGTAAAGAGATGATTCGTGTCGCCAAAACAGAAAAGAAACTGCTCGCCGTTGGCCACCAAAGGCACTACAACGTGCTCTACGACAACGCGAACGCACTGATCAAGAACGGAATGCTGGGGGAACTCAAATTCATCAGGGCTCAGTGGCATCGCAACAACAGTTTTCCTGGCAGCGACAGTTGGCGACCAGGGGGCTATACCGCGAAATCGTTTTCAGACAAATTCAGACAGGATATCGAGGGCCTGACGGCGCATGCCAAAGAGCAGGGGATCGAGAATCTTGACCAGTTTCTCTCGGAAAAAATGGGCTATCCGTCGATGGATCGGCTTATCAACTGGCGGTTGTACAACAACACAGGAGGCGGTTTAATGGCTGAACTTGGCAGCCATCAGCTCGACGCTGCCAGCATTTTCCTGGACAAGGTTCAACCGATCGCCTGTTTCGGATATGGCGGGAAAAACTTTTACGGCGTTCAGGGGATCGGTTCACCCGACCAACAGGCCGATGATCGCGATGTCGATGATCACGTCTATATGACGTTCGAATTTCCTGGCCCACGTTATGCCGACGACAAGAATGATGTCTGTATCGTGACATATTCTTCGATCAGCACCAATCGCAGTGAACCGTATGGCGAAACGGTCTTCGGCAGCCGCGGCACATTGATCATGGAGAAAGAACTGGACGCCATACTTTACAAGGAAGCAACCGGTTCTTCAAAGGGAGGGATCGAACAGCGACTGTATGCACTCGACGGAAAAGACGGAAAGCCGGCTCTGGCTGCGAGTGCCAGTCTGGGCCCTTCAAAAGCAGCGTCGGTCGCCGATATTGGCAAGGTGAGTCGCGGCTATACTGAAGAAATGGAACATTTCGCTTTTTGCATTCGCAATTTCAGCAACAACCCTGAAGAAGCCCCGCTGCGCTGCCCGGGCAAGCAGGGGATGAAAGACGCCATTATGGCGCTCAGTTCAAACCTTGCCATGAAGCATAAAAAGCGAATCGTTTTCAAGAAGGAATGGTTCGATCCCGAAAGTGATCTCGTTCCGGAAACAGACCCCGAAATTATCGGTTGACCAACAAGGCAGGAGCGACCGACTGAAGTTTTGCGGCGGCAAGCGTGTTTTCCAACAACATCGCGATCGTCATCGGACCCACACCACCCGGAACAGGCGTGATGGCCGATGCGATCGCAGAGACGGGCCCAAACGCAACATCGCCGATAAGGCGGTCGTCGACGCGATTGATGCCGACATCGATCACAATGGCGCCCGGCTTGACCATTTCAGCCGTGACGAATTCCGGTTTTCCAATCGCCGCAATCAGTATGTCTGCCGAACGAGTTATTTCGGGCAATCGTTTTGTGCGGCTGTGACAAATGGTCACAGTCGCGTTGGCGGTCTCGCCCTTTTGGACCAGCATCAGGCTGATCGGCTTACCCACAATTTCGCTGCGGCCAAGTACGACAACATGAGCACCGTCGACGGCGACGCCTGACTCGCGTAACAACACCTGAACACCGTGCGGGGTACAGGGCAAAAATCGCGGACGCCCCTGAGTCAGCAAGCCGACGTTTTCAGGATGGAAGCAATCAACATCCTTGAGCGGGTTGATGGCATCCAATACCGTCGTCTCGTGAATGTGCTTTGGAAGCGGCAATTGAACCAGGATTCCATGCACGCAGGGGTCAGCGTTCAACCCGGCGATCAACGCCAACAATTCCGCCTGAGTGGTTGAACCCGCCAGTCGATGAATGTCGCTGGCGATGCCCGCCTTCGCGCAGGCCTGTTCCTTGTTGCGAACGTAAACCTGACTGGAGGGGTCGTTGCCGACAAGTACGGCGGTCAGTTTCGGGGTCCGGTTCGTTGCCAACCGGAATGAGTCTACGTCGAACTTAAGTCGTTCGCGAATTGATGCCGCAATGGCCTTTCCATCAATCAAATGCGCAGGCATCGGTGCCAATGCTCCTTCGTTAACACAAGCGGGAACTCGGGTTAATTCAGGAATTCGGTTCCTGGCCCGGTCGTCACGCGGTCAGTTATATCGAGTGCATTCCCCCAGAACCAATCATTTCCGGCACCACCCTTCAGCATTCCCGCCGCGCCACTCGACGTTATGGTTGCTGGCGACTGCAGGTAGAAGCTGCCATTCAGTTGCTGTCCTGATGCCGATGGACCACGGAGGTCACCCACTCGAACCGCATAAAAATCGTTGGATGTCCATTCGTTGCGAATAGCCGTCAACGCAGCCAGATCGCCTGAAAAACTCAGGCTACCGTCGATCAGGATGTCGTCACCGGCATTTCCCGTCAATCGATCGGTGCCGCCACCTCCGATCAGAATGTCCGCGCCGGATCCGCCTGTCAGCGTATCGTTGCCGGTTCCACCGATCAGGATATTGTTTCCCGCACCGCCGATGATTGTTGTCGCGATGGCGGTGTTTCCTGTCACAATATCGTCGCCCGAACCCAGGGACACAGAACTGAACAGTCCCGTTGAAATGTCGAGTTGGTAACCCGTGACCGCATCAACGATTTGTGGGCCTGCCACTTGCAGACTGAATGTCAAACCGTTCGTGAATGTCGTGAATAAAAGTGAGTTGATTCCCGTCGTATTGCCGATCACGGTATCCAGTTCGCCGGGGTTGATACGAGCGGCCAGCTTAAAGGAATCGTTGCCTGCCGCGCTGCCGTCCATGACATTGAAGCCCGTTCCCGCCGAGAACGAATCGTTACCACCCATCCCGATCAAAGTATCATTGCCGGAACCGCTCGTCAGAACATCATTGCCTGATCCGCCTGTCAACGAATTGTTGCCTTCGCCGCCGTTGATTGATGTTCCGATCGCGGCATTTCCCGTGACCGTATCGTCGCCGGAACCGGTGATAACGGATCGGTATGTTCCCGTTGCCAGTTTCAACTGGTAGCTGGCGATCGGATCAGCAACCTGAACACCTGTCGTTTGAAGGCTGAATGTCAAACCGTTTGTGAACGTCGCGAACGAGAGACTGTTGGTTCCCGTCGTATTGCTGATGATGGTATCCATTTCAGCCGGAATCGTACGTGCGGACAGATAATAGGAATCGTTGCCCGCCGCGCTGCCATTCAGGATGTTCGTTCCAGTGCCGCCGAAGAACGAATTGTTACCGGCCAATCCGATCAGCGTATCGTTTCCAGAACCTCCCGTCAGGATATCGTTCCCGGAACCACCCGTGAGCGTATTGTCGCCGTTCCCTCCGTAGATCGTTGTCCCGATCGTTGCATTTCCGGTGACAACGTCGTTTCCGGAACCCAGAGTCACCGACTTGTAGATGCCTCCCGACAGATCGACGTTATATTGAGCCACTGGGTCAGCGGTGAGAACTCCGGTCGATTGCAAGCTGAAGGTTAATCCGTTTGTGAATGATGCAAACGACAGGCTGTTAAAGCCGGTCGTATTGCCGAGTACTGTATCTTTTTCTCCCGAGACAGTTCGCCCGGCAAGGACGAACGAATCGTTACCCGCCTGACTGCCGTTGAGGATATTTGTCCCTCGGCCACCTGTAAACGCATCGCTTCCGCCATTTCCGATCAGCGTATCGTTTCCGGAACCTCCCGTCAGGATATCGTTCCCGGAACCACCCGCGAGCGAATTGTTGCCGTTCCCGCCGTTGATCGTTGTCCCGATCGTTGCATTTCCGGTGACAACGTCGTTTCCGGAACCCAGAGTCACCGACTTGTAGACTCCGCCTGACAGATCGACCTTGTATTGGGCCACAGTGTCAACGGTGAGAACTCCGGTCGATCGCAAGCTGAAGGTTAATCCGTTTGTGAATGATGCAAACGACAGGCTGTTAAAGCCCGTCGTATTGCCGAGTACTGTATCTTTTTCTCCCGAGACAGTTCGTCCGGCAAGGACGAACGTATCGTTACCCGCCTGGCTGCCGTTGAGGATATTTATTCCGCGTCCGCCTGTTAAAAAATCGTTTCCACCATTACCAATCAACGTGTCGTTGCCGGCCCCGCCCGACAGCGAATCATTCCCTGTGCCGCCAATCAACTTGTTATTGCCGTTACCACCTGCGATCGATGTTCCAATCGTGGCATTTCCTGTGACCAGGTCGCTCCCGGAACCAAGCGTGACGGACTTGAAAATACCGTTGGTCACATCGAGTTTGTACTGGGATACAGGGTCAGCTGTCTGGACAACCCCCGACTGCAGACTGAAGGTCAATCCGTTTGTAAACGAGGCGAACGACAGGCTGTTCGTCCCGGTAGTGTTGCCGATCACTGTGTCTTTGAATGTGCCGACGCCGAGACGCGGTGACAGCACATAGGCGTCGTCACCCGCACCTCCATTCAACAGATTCGTACCGGTGCCGCCAACAAGCGTATCGTTACCCGACCCCCCGGTGAATGTATCGTTTCCCGACCCGGCGATCAGCGTGACACGTGTCGTAACGACGGCGTTAACGAAACTGGAATCGTTGCCCGATCCGGCAGTCGCCGTAAATGCCACGCCGTCATTCAGGCTGTTCACAGTCACCGTATCGTTTCCGTCACTCGCACCAACATTAATCGCAGTCACGCGCGGCGGGTCGAAAACGAAATCAACGCCATCGAACACAATCAGCAACGTGGTCGCTTCGGAAACCGTCGTCGTATCATTGATCGACGATCCGCTCACCGACAATGCACTGCCGTTCAATACAAGCGGTCCGCCAGGTTGCAACAGCGTGTCAAAACTGCCAATGAAGCGCGAGGTCATGTGATTCGATCCCGAGTCGATGATCGCAGCGAATTTCGTCAAACCTGGATAGAACGTTCCGTTGCCTCCCAGTCCGGAAATTGACAGCGAATAAACCGATCCCGAACCGCTCGCCACGATCGTACCACCGGTCACGCCAGGAAGATCGTTTTGGATGATCGAAAAGGCGTTCGATGTTACCCCCGTTACCGGTTCGCTGAATGTCACCTGGAACGTTGCTGTGGAACCGGCTCCCGGATTTGGACTTGTTGGAATGATCGAAAGAACAGTTGGAGCCGAATCGATATTTCGGGACACCGTGTTGCTGTTGAGCAATCCATCAAACACCTTGAAAGAAATCGTTCGAAGTGCCGTATTCGCATCTGTCCTGTTTTGGAACTGCAACGAACGAAGCGCCGCCTGATAATTCGTGATCGAGTCGACGCCCGTCAACGTCAGTGTTCCTGTCGTGTCATTCCACGTTCCGACGATGTTCGGTGTGTCGACGAATAGCAGAAGATCATCACCCGTCTGAAACCCTGCCGAAATCCTGATTGTCGCCGTTTCAATTGTCGGGCTTTCAATATCGGTGAGGGTCAATGTCGACGTGACTGTCGCAGGTGCCGTTCCTGCTGGCACCAGTGTGGAACTTTCAATATTCCCAAGTGCCGGTGGACTGTTGAGGAACGTCACATTGATCGACAGTGTGTCGGGAACCGGATCGAGATTCACGCCGCCGTTGGCCGTGGTCCCGCTGTCCTGGACCTGGAACGTGAACGAGGTGTAAGGATTCCCGAATGTAAACTGATCAGGTGTGAAAACCAGCTTTCCTGAATTGATGTCCGCAACCGGGACAAAATGTCCGGCGGTGACTGCAATTCCGTTGTCCGACAACGTGCCCTGAGCGGGAATTGTCGAGATCTCAACCGCCTTGAAACTGTCCGCCGGGATGTTATTCGGATCGGTGAAACCAAAA
Source organism: Schlesneria sp. (assembly GCA_025353525.1). GTDB lineage: Bacteria > Planctomycetota > Planctomycetia > Planctomycetales > Planctomycetaceae > Schlesneria. The sequence goes on from JANXOO010001195.1 coordinate 7,512, forward strand.
TCGGTCGCCTGCAATACGTATGAGGCATTCTCGAGGGTCGTCACAGTACCCGATGTCCCTGCAGGGGCGCGGTCCACATAGGTGACATCGATTGCCAGCGTCTTTGCGTTGGGATCAAGATTGACACCACCGTTCGCCGTACTTCCGTCGTCCTGAACCTGGAACGTCAAGTTCCCGCTGTTGGCGCCGGACAAATGTGCCCCAGGTGCAAAAACCAGTTTGCCTCCTCCGACATCTGCGGCACTGATGAACTGTCCAGCCGTCACGGCGATCCCGTTATTCTTCAGCGTCCCGGTGATCGGAAGTGTCGTGATCTTCACGGCGTTCAAATTGTTCGCCGGAATATTGTTTGGGTCAGTAAATCCAAAATTCGATGTCTGGATCGTCAGCGATGCGTCTTCCAGTGTCGTCACTGTGCTCGATGTTCCGACCGGTGCGTGATCGAGATAAGTCACATCGATCCTTAGCGTTTTGGCCGTCTGATCGAGGTTGACACCGCCATTCGCTGTACTACCGTCGTCCTGAACCTGGAACGTAAAGTTCCCGTAGTTCGTTCCGAAAACGTGTGGTCCCGGTGTGAAGACCAGCTTGCCTGCAATCAGATCGGCAGCGCTCACGAACTGTCCGGCAGTGACGACAACGCCGTTGTTTTTCAGCGTCCCTGCGGCAGGAAGCGACGTGATCTTCACGGCATTCAGGTGATCTGCGGGAATGTTATTCGGATCCGTGAATCCGAAGTGTGACGCTTGCAGCGTTAGCAATATATCTTCTGCTGTTGTCAGAGTGCCCGATGTTCCGACAGGAGCGTGGTCGACATCCGTGACATCTATTTCGAGCGTCCTGGCAGTCGGATCGAGATTCACTCCTCCGCTGGCGGTACTTCCGTCATCCTGAACCTGGAACGTGAAATTCCCGTAGTTCGTGCCGAACACATGAGCACCCGGCGTGAAGGTCAACTTGCCACCAGCGACATCGGCCGCACTGACGAACTGGCCAGTCGTCACCGCGACGCCATTATCTGCCAGAGTTCCTGCAGCAGGTAGCGTCGTGATCTTCACGGCTTTCAGATTGTCCGCCGGGATATTATTCGGATCCGAAAACCCAAAGTTGGCTGTCTGGACAGTCAACGGAGTATCTTCCCGCGTCGTCACGGTCTTCGACACACCGGCAGGCGCATGATCAACGTAGCTCACGTCGATTTGAAGTGTCCTGGCGGCAGGATCAAGGTTGACGCCTCCATTCGCCGTACTGCCATCATCCTGAACCTGGAACGTGAAATTCCCGTAGTTCACTCCGAACACATGCGCACCCGGCGTGAAGATCAGATTGCCGCCAGCGACGTCGGCCACACTGACGAACTGACCGGCGGTCACCGCAACCCCGTTATTTTTCAACGTCCCGGCAACAGGCAGCGTAACAATTTCCACCGCCTTGAAATTGTCGGCAGGGATATTATTCGGGTCGGTGAATCCGAAATTCGCTGTTTGAATCGTCAGAGCCGTGTCGAGCGATGTCGCCACAGTCCCAGGCGTTCCGGTTGGTGCGTGGTCCACATATGTGACATCGATTTCGAGCGTTTTTGCGGTCGCGTCAAGATTGACGCCTCCGTTCGTCGTATTGCCATTGTCCTGAACCTGGAACGTCAGATTCCCGTAGTTCGTGCCGAAGACATGCGATCCGGGAGTGTAAATCAGCGTCCCCGCAGCAAGATCAGCGGCATTCACAAGCTGGCCAGCAGTGACGGCGATGCCATTGTCCGACAGCGTCCCTGCAGCAGGAAGCGTCGTAATCCTGACGGCATTCAGTTTGTCAGCAGGAATATTATTCGGATCCGTGAATCCGAAATTCGCTGATTGAATTGTGAGCGGCGTGTCTTCCAGTATCGTCAGCGTCTTCGATGTACCGGACGGAGCATGATCGACGTAGGTCACGTCGATTTCCAGCGTTCTGGACGTTGTATCGAG
>JANXOO010001197.1 GCA_025353525.1 Schlesneria sp.
CGACGGACCAATGCCCCAGATGGCCAGCGGGTGGGCCAGTCCAGCCTTCCTCCGAAAAATCGAGTCGAACAAGATTTCCATCACGTTCGACCAGCACCGAATGACAGACCGAGCCCGGTGCAAGCGGTTTTCCCGTCGCAGAACAAACCTTTCCCAGCGGTTTTACGTGATAGTCCATGCAGCCCAATTGTCTCGACCGAGTGGGATTGATTAAAAATCGCGAGAACGAATTTCGCTAATATGATTGCAAAGTATTATGGCACAGAACGTTCCAATGAAAACATTGCCGCGAATGTGGCATCGTAGTTAAACCGCGACGACTTGAAATGCGGCTTCCTGGATACCCGTTTCTAAACTCGACGCTGGCGTCCTCGACTTGTGAAAACTCGCGTTTTAGCGTACGAGTTGTCCCTCACCGCGCGTTGTATAACGAACCGGCGACTTTTGCCGCAATACGAATTTCAGAGCGAACCGCCGTCAATCTGTCTGCCATGAACGGTTCGGCTTGAGTTGAACCATTTGGCGGATCGATTTTTGTATCAGGGGTCTGCGCACTGTACCGGAAATCAATTCGCCGGAAATCGGTCAATGACGCTGAAATATGTGAATTAAGCAGGTGGCCCGAAGCGCACACAAGATCCGAGCCTTGAAAGCGTTCGCAACTCACTCGCGTGTGCTTCGTGCGAACTCACGCAATTACTGTCGGGCAATCAGGCTCAAGCAACATTCATCGAGGAAATGACTATGTCCGTCCCTCCCGAAAGTGTCGTTGACGATCTTTCGCCGCCAGCGGAATTCGTTGCAAAATTCAAAAAGCGGTTGGGACGGCTGCATATGCTGCCCGATGCTGCGAACAGGGCACTCACGGTCGCTCGCGACCCCCGGTGTACGATCGAGTCGTTTACCGAGGTTGTCGGTCGGGATGTCAAACTGGCGGGCGACATCCTGAAAATCGCGAACAGCGTTTTGTATTCCCCCAGATCGCCGATTACCAATCTTCACCGCGCCGTCGTCCGGTTGGGATTTCAGGAATGCCAAAACCTGATCATCACATCCAGCATTGCAAGTATGGTTTACAAGGTTTCCATGGAACAGGAATGGATCAGGACAGTCCTGTGGTGGCACAGTCTGACCACAGGGTTATTGGCCACGTATATGAACCGCTCGTTTCGAATCGGATTTCACGGTGAGGAATTCACTGCGGGGATCATGCACGATATCGGCCGCACGCTGATCGCCGTTACATCACCCGAACAATTCTCCTCTGTCGACCCTCTGGATTTCGACGAAACGTCCAGTATCCTTGAGAACGAATCAGCAATCCT
>JANXOO010001198.1 GCA_025353525.1 Schlesneria sp.
CAGCCGCTGAATCGATGCGACCGTTTCGACTATGGGGTTCCAGGGAACGGGCCGCGACGGGTCAGCCGCGACAACGGGTCGCATTCCGAAACTCGTCACCCATCCCACGATTGCAATTCCCATGATGGCGATCATCGACGGCATCAGTGAGCCGATCGAGATCGCCGTGTCGGGTGTCGGCTGAGCCGATGTGGCGAGGATATTGCCGAGCAGAAATCCCAGCGCCGCCGGCGCGACGGTGACCAGGCCCATCAAGCCGTTTGCCTGAGACAGCAGCGATTCTTCGACCAGTTCCGGAACGCAGCCCGATTTGGCAGGCGAAAACAATGCGGCGAGCGCACCAGTCAGAACAACAACAGATATCAAAAACGGCACGTTCGCCGAAACCAGTGCGACGAAGCCAAGTCCCATGATGACGATTTCAGCAGTTTTGCAACTGCGAATAACCCATGCTTTTGAAAACCGGTCTGCCAGAAAACCTGCCGGTGTCGCCAGCACAATAAACGGAACCGTAAACGCAGCCAGACCCAGCGACAGAGCTGCCGCCTGACCGAGAATCGGCTTGGCAATCGGAACGACCAGCCACCGGAACGTGTGGTCATTCAGAACAGTCAGGAACTGGACGACCAACAAGCAAACGAAACTGCGCGAACCGAGGCGTTCATGAGGTAGAACTCGTTCATCCCGATGGATCACTGCAGCAGTAGCGACGTTGTCCGACAGCGAATTCCCGAGGGACTCGGAGTGTACCTCGGGCGAATCCTCAGAAGATTTCATCCAGTCCGCTCTCACTTGCAAAAAACAACAAATTCAAACGTTCAATAGTCGCGATTCACGATACGGTTACAAGAGACAATCTTCCGACTTGACATGAGTGCGTACCACTGTCATTGATCACGGCGCAATCGAATTGTGCCCCCTCGTTCGCCCGCCGTTATGATTGACGCGGTCATCAAATACGGGCTTGCAAGCACTCCACTATTGCGAACGTCGCGAAATTTGAAAAGGGTGAAACGGAAGAAGCTGCCGTAAAAGAGTAAGCAGATGTGACTGGCGGGCGATTTGGACGTACGAGTGCAGGTCTGCCTTCGATCAAATCTCGCGGGAGTGGAACTTTAGTCCGGTTCCTTTAGACTTCACGCCAGAAGCCAAAACAAAACGATCACAGAACGGAATTGACCAATTGACCAGGTTCACTCGCATTCGACTTGTCAGACTGGGTTTGTTGCACCACTGGAGAACGAACCTCGCCATCCTCCTGGGCGTTATCGTCGGCACTGCTGTCATCGGTGGTGCGCTCATCGTTGGCGATTCCGTCAGGGCGAGTCTGCGTCAAATGACACTTGATCGACTCGGCAAGATCGATTTCGCCATGACCGGTTCCCGATTTGTTCGCGAGGAACTGGCGGATCTCATTTCCGGAAACACGGGTGACGATCGTTCGACATCGATTGGCCATGTGGCACCGGCAATCGTCATGCGGGCCGGACTCCAATTGAAATCCGGCGACAAAATCCGACGGGCGGGACAAGTCAGCGTGTATGGCGTTGACGAGCGGGTCTGGGCGCTGGTCGAGACGGCGGGCGTTGACCGGCCTGCCGGAACCGGTGTTGTCCTGAATGCGGTAGCGGCAGAGGCGATCGGGGCAAAGGTGGGTGACGAAGTCACTTTGTGGATCGAACTTCCGAGTGCCGTTCCTCGCGATACACTGTTGGGAAAAAAGGACAACGACTCGCAAGAGATCACGCTCACGTTGACGGACGTTGCGCCCGAAACCACCGGCCTGGCCAAACTGGGTCTTCTGCCAACCCAGTCGCTTCCGTATAACGCATTCGTTGATTTGCATTTCTTGCAAGAACGACTCGGTCTGGACGAGGTCAAACCGTCGCGTCGCGATCCGCTGGGCCAGGTTGCACGTGTCAATGCGCTGTTTCACCGGGAGGACACCGGTTCCAGTTCTGATCCGCAGCAACGCGCAGTGTTGCTCGATGAGTCACTGCGGCGTGCATGGTCGCTCGCCGATCTCAATCTGCGTTTGGTGACCGGCAAGTCGTACCAGGGATTCGTCGTCGAATCGGATCAAATGATTCTGGAAGACACGTTCGCGGCGGCTGCTCAAAAAACGGTCCGCGAACAGAAACTGTCGGCAGCTCCGTCAATGGTGTATCTGGCCAATAAATTGTGGAACCCGCAAGTCGTTCAGCCTGGAACGCGAACCGGTTATTCGATGTATTCAA
>JANXOO010001200.1 GCA_025353525.1 Schlesneria sp.
ACTTGACGCTGTCATCGTATCGACACCCGATCATACGCACGCTCCCGCGGCCATGTTCGCGATGAATCGCGGCAAGCATTGCTACTGCCAGAAGCCACTCACTCACACTGTGTGGGAAGCGAGGCAAATGCGGCTGCTTGCCGAGAAAAAGCAGTTGATTACGCAGATGGGAAACCAGATTCATTCGAACCTTGAATATCGCCTGGGAACCCGGCTGCTGAAAGAAGGTGTGATCGGGAAGGTCAAGCAGGTCCATTCGTGGGTAGGAGTGAAAGGGCAACAGTACTACGCCGGCAAGGCTCGCCCCGCAGCGGCAGACGCCCCCGCCTCGTTGAACTGGAATCTTTGGCTCGGTTCCGCAGCCGAGCGTCCATTCGCTCCCGTCGTCTATCATCCGTTCAATTGGCGCGACTGGCAAGACTTCGGTTCCGGTGCCCTGGGTGATTTCGCCTGTCACATACTCGACCCGGTTTTCACGGCGCTCGAACTGACTGCCCCCCGAACAATTCTCGCTCAACACGACGGATCCAATCCGGAACTTTGGCCCGGCCCGGAAACGGTCACGTACGTCTTCCCCGCAACGAAGTATACGACAGACGGCGCAATCGAAGTCATCTGGCGAGATGGCGGATTGAAACCGCCACGAGAACTCGCGCAGCTGCCTGAAGGCGCCCAGCTTCCCGGTGCCGGATCGCTGTTCATCGGCGAAGGCGGAACGATGGTGCTGCCGCACGTCGGCATGCCTCAGTTGTACCCCGCACCCAAATTCGCCGGGTTCAAGGTTCCCGAAGAAAAAGGCGTGAATCACTGGCACACCTGGGTCGATGGTGTATTAAGTCAGACGAAGACCAGCGACGGGTTTCACTACGCAGGGCCGCTGACCGAGACCGTCCAGTTGGGAAACATCGCCGCCATCCATCCTGGCAAGTCGCTCGAATGGGACGCCCAATCGCTGAAAATCACCAACCACGCCGAAGCAAACAACCTGCTGACAAAGAACTATCGCAAAGGATTTGGAGTTGATGCGGTGGTCTAGCGACCAATGTGGCCATCGTCGCTCCGCGAGATGAGCCTTTCACCAACGACGCTCAATTGAAATTGCGACTCTGATTCGAATCGATTTCAGGGAATTTTGAAGTCGTTCTGAAGTAAAGATGGGGATTGAAAGAGAATGGAATGTTGTGGCAAAATTAGCAGCGTATTTGACGCAGGCTCATCACGCGGAGCGATGATGGCCACGTTGACCAAAGACACTGGCGACGATGCGTTTGCGAAAGGAAATCCACGTTCCGGTAATCCCGACAAATTCAGAATTCGCCCGCGTCCGTCGACCGGCCCCGCTTGTGCGTTTGGTATCGCGTTTGCTTTTTCCGTTGTGGTCGTCGCGTCCAGCAGCTTTGCAGCTGAATTGGTGGATTTGTCGAACGCGATCATTGTGGTACGGGCCGGAGAACGTCCCGCGGCCGAAAAGGTTGCTCCGTCGATCCTGACCGAAGAAATGGCTCGCCGAACAGGAATTCATTGGAACGTCGCATCCGAATGGCCCGACAATGCGTCAGCCATCATTTCCGTCTCCACGGTCGCCAATCCTCCTGTATGGCAAAAACGTCTGGGCACCTTGTCCGCAGAAGTTCCTGAAAAGCCGGAATCGTTTGTGGTTCAGGTGACATCCGCATCTGCAGGTCATCCCGCAACAGTCAACATTGTTGGCCGCGACGCACGAGGAGCGATGTTCGGGATCGGTTCACTGCTCCGTAATCTTGCCTGGTCGACGGGAAGCGTTTCGATCGGCAGTGAATTCAAGGCGACGGAAGCCCCCGACCGGCCATTGCGAGGACACCAGATCGGGTACCGTGACACGGCCAACAGTTGGGACGCGTGGACTGTTGATCAATTCGACCAATACTTCCGCGAGATGGTCATTTTCGGTGCAAATGCCGTGGAAAACATTCCCTGGCAGGAAGACATACCAG